>NZ_JAUBTO010000015.1:0-1371 GCF_036702495.1 Microcoleus sp. C2D2
ACTGGTCAACTATTTCTAATTTTAGTGCTGCTGATAACTCTGGCTTTTCGCTCATCTGACTACATTACCATATTTTTCGGCTCTCTGCGGAACTATTTTTTACCTGAATCCTTACGACGCAGTTTGTTAGCCAATAAATCGTCATAGGGAAACGGTACTAGGAAAATCTTACCCTTGGTCATGGAATGGTTTACCGTCAGTTATGGTATAAATGTCTTCTTCGGGGTCGAGGATTGAACCAAACTTAGGCTCGATTGCTACTGTTTTAACCCATTCAGGATCGTGGAATGGCAAGCCATCAGCTAAAGTGTAGATATCTTCTGCTGAGTCTCTCAGAGAATCAAAGGCCCGATTGCGGATCGCAGTTTTTAGCCATTCATATTCTTCTAGTTTTGCTTGGTTAATTAGGGCAGCTTCTAGTGCTTCCAGTCGCTTCAGGTCTGCATAAGTAATGATAGCAGCGATCGCCCTTCCTTCCTGTTCTATGACAATTCGTTCTCCAGTATCCTCGACACGGGCGATTAGTTCGGGAAATCTGTCATTAGTTACGGTTACATTTAGTTGAGTCATCTTTTACCTCGCTACTAATCCTTCTATCATATCGTGTCCACTAGCTTCGGTTGAAAAGTATTTTTGATGCTGTAGGGGCGGGTTTTACCAACAATAATTGCCTCAAACCGACAATCTCATAAACCCGCCCCGCCCCCGCTTGGGCGGCAAATCCCTATTCTTGAATCAAGGCTTGAAACCGAGTATGCGATCGAATGCTGTCAAAATCCGAGTCAGTTTTTGCCATTTCTCGGTATTCGTCAGGATTCAGATTGATGGCTTGCTGCAAATTCTGAATTGCTTGGTCAATCTGACCGTGTAACGCATAGCAGCAAGCTTTATTATAGAATGTTGCGTCATCATCTGGTTTGATTTCTAAGGCTTTGTCGTAGGAGGCTATGGCTGCTTCTAATCTTCCTAATTTACCAAGTACATTGCCCCGATTGTACCAGGCAACGTGATAATCTCGTTTGATTTTTAAGGCTTTGTCGTAGGAGGCTATCGCTTCTTCCCCTCTTCCTAATTTACCAAGTACATTGCCCAGATTGTACCAGGCAACGTAATAATCTCGTTTGATTTTTAAGGCTTTGCCGTAGGAGGCTATCGCTTCTTCCCCTCTTCCTAAATCATCCAGTGCATTGCCCCGATTATTCCAGGCTTCGTGTAAATCTGGTTTGATTTCTAAGGCTTTGTCGTAGTCGGCTATCGCTTCTTCCCCTCTTCCTAAATTACCCAGTGCATTGCCCCGATTGTTCCAGGCTTCGTGTAAATCTGGTTTTAATTCTAAAGCTTTGTCGTAGGAGGCTATCGCTTCTTCCAATC
>NZ_JAUBTO010000015.1:1471-4942 GCF_036702495.1 Microcoleus sp. C2D2
TTCCTAAATTACGCAGTGCAGTGCCCCGATTGTTCCAGGCTTCGTATGAATCTGCTTTGATTTCTAAGGCTTTGTCGAAGGAGGAGATAGCTTCTTCCAATCTTCCTAAATTACGCAGTGCAGTGCCCCGATTGTTCCAGGCTTCGTATGAATCTGCTTTGATTTCTAAGGCTTTGTCGTAGGAGGCTATCGCTTCTTCCCATCTTCCTAAATTACGCAGTGCAATGCCCCGATTGTTCCAGGCTTCGTGTAAATCTGGTTTGATTTCTAAGGCTTTGTCGAAGGAGGCTATCGCTTCTTCCCATCTTCCTAAATTACGCAGTGCAATGCCCCGATTGTTCCAGGCTAGGTCATCATCAGGTTTGATTTCTAAGGCTTTATCGTAGGAGGCTATCGCTTCTTCCCATCTTTCTAAATTACGCAGTGGAATGCCCCGATTGTTCCAGGCTTCGTGTAAATGAGGTTTGATTTCTAAGGCTTTGTCGTAGTCGGCTATCGCATCTTCCCCTCTTCCTAAATTACCCAGTGCAATGCCCCGATTGTTCCAGGCTTGGTGATAATCAGATTTGATTTCTAAGGCTTTGTCGAAGGAGGCTATCGCTTCTTCCAATCTTCCTAAATTACCCAGTGCAATGCCCCGATTGTACCAGGCTTCATATGAATATGGTTTGAATTCTAAGGCTTTGTCGTAGTCGGCTATCGCTTCTTCCCCTCTTCCTAAATCATCCAGTACAATGCCCCGATTGTTCCAGGCAGCGTCATCATCAGGTTTGATTTCTAAGGCTTTGTCGTAGGAGGCTATCGCTTCTTCCAATCTTCCTAAATTACGCAGTGCAATGCCCAGATTGTTGCAGGCTTCGTATGAATCTGGTTTGATTTCTAAGGCTTTGTCGAAGGAGGCTATGGCTTCTTCCCCTCTTCCTAAATTACCTAGTGCAATGGCCCGATTGTTCCAGCCTTCGTGATAATCAGGTTTGAATTCTAAGGCTTTGTCGTAGGAGGCTATTGCATCTTCCAATCTTCCTAAATTATACAGTGCATTGCCCCGATTCTTCCAGGCTTCGTGATAATCAGGTTTGAATTCTAATAAGGCTTTGTCGAAGGAGGCTACCGCATCTTCCCATCTTCCTAAGTTACGCAGTGCATTGCCCCGATTGTACCAGGCTTCGTATTTATCTGGTTTAATTTCTAAGGCTTTGTCGTAGGAGGCGATAGCCTTTGCATATTCTTCCGTATAGCCATACAATAAACCTTGTTCATAAAACAATTCTGCTTGTTGTTCGGGTGTTTGCCCATCCTCATGAATTAATGATTGAATCCTCACCAATTCCCGTTTTCGTTCTTGGGGAGTCAAAGCTAGATAATCTTCTCGCTTCCATCTTTCGGAACAAGCCTGCCTTGATTCTAGTTGCAGCAGTTCTTTATCCATTGACAACTTAAATAAACTCGATCGCCAATCAAAGAAATCCGGGGCCCGCAGGATAAAATAATTAACTGCAAAACGAGGCAAAATAAACACAAAACAAATCTTAAAATCATCTCTAAACCTTTCCCGCTGCTGGTTTAAATTAATTAAAACAGGCGGCACACCCCGCCAACTATAAGAATAAATATCCTTGCTTTCCCATCCGATCTCTTTTTTTTCTTTTTCATATTCATAAAGTGAATATTCTAAGCCTTTCACAAACAGAATATTAATTGCATCTCGGTCTGGCAAATCTTTAATTAAGTTATAAAAATTATAAACAGACTTATCCAGCGGCAACACCTGAATCTTTTTCTGCGGCACATCTGCTTGAACTTTCGCAATCAAGCGTTCCCCTTCCGCCGGCAAACACTCAACAAACAACAACCGGAAACCATCTGTCCGTTTGAGAGTGCTTACCAGAGTTTGATATTCTTCCTCTGGTTCTGCTGGCGGTAAATCGGCATCCCAATCAATTATTTCTGCTGTCATGGCTGAAGTTGTGCAAGACAATCTTTAAATTGCTTAATTCCTTTAATCAGCGGGTGAACATCATACCAAGGCTGCATTTCTCCTTCTTCATCATAGTATCGGTATTCCAAAATACAGCGGCTAAACAATAAATTGCGGTGCTGTTCATCGTTCAGTATGCGCTGAGTTTTAGAGACTTTCGCTAAAATTTGCCATTCGCCTTCTTCAGGAGTTCTGCGGTAGACATCCCGCGCTTGAGTAATTGCCCTTTGCGCTGCTTTTGCAGTAATTGGCAAATCCTCGGTACGAGTTATTGCTTCTTGCATCATCAACAGCAAATTTCTGACGTGACCCCCACTCATCAAACACAGGCGTTCTAGAGTTTCTCGACTGTCAAACAATCCTGTTTCTAAAGATTGATCCGGATTTACTTGTTTTACCCGCTTTTCTATCAACTCTTTGATTTTAGCAAGTCCCGCTTCGTTGGTGCTGCCGTCAGGATTCTGCACCATAATCATCGGCAACACTTGCGGGTCGTTATAATTATTGATTAACTCAGTAGCGCGGTTAGAATACACCATAGAAATCGGTATGGTGTAAATGACATGACAATCTAAAGCTTTGAGTTGTTCGGTGCGGTCTAAAAAAATTTCGTCGAGATTGCTGCGTTTCCCGTCCTGGGAAAACGGCACAATTCGGTCTAAATTATCGGCAATCACTGCAAGTTGCGAAGGTTGAGCCGGCAAGTTTTTTTTAGCATCAATAATAAACTCATTCAGCGCATCAATCAGCGTCGTGGTGTGGGGATTAATTTTATCTCGAATTTGTTGGCGCAGACTCGGTACGGTTCTGACATTCGCGGTGAGTTTGGCAAACTGAGCAATTTGCGACTCTAAGCTCAATCTTTCAAAAGACACTTCGGTTAGGGCTAAATCTTTCACATCTTCCCACCTATCTCGCATCCAATCGCGTAAAGGTTTAGAGTTGGCATTTGTGAGCTCTTCTAACAAATGTCTGGTGCAAGCTAGCAAAATATCAGTATATTCTGTATCTTCGGGATTAATATCTTGGTCGTCAGCGGCGAAATAGACGACAAAGCAGCCTTGATTTTGCAAATATTCCTGAAGTCGCAGCAATTCTGTTGACTTTCCCGCACCGCGATGTCCAGCATACAACTGACAAGTCATTCGCTGCGATAGCTTAATCTTTCTGCCCAAATCTTCGATAATATCGCCATCTCCTCGCACTTCCCGACAGTCAACATACTGCGGATCTCCTGCTGGTAAAGGATAGAATGGGTCAAAAGCATTATAGAGGTTTGTTAGGAACTTTTCTGACTCTTGAGTCATAATTTGATATAATTTTTATATTTTTAAATTATTTTTTCAGCACTTACGCACTCGGACTAAAGAAACCGGGTTTTTTACCGAATCTGCGGGTGACAACTGAGATTTTTCACTATTATCGTGAACAGGCAAGATGCCTGTGAAGCGAAGAGTGAGTTTTCTTGTGGGGTGGGCAGGAGAACCCGCCCG
>NZ_JAUBTO010000015.1:5042-95102 GCF_036702495.1 Microcoleus sp. C2D2
AACCAAGAATACTGAGATTTTTCACTATTATCATGAACAGGCAAGATTCCTGTGAAGCGAAGAGTGAGTTTTCTTGTGGGGTAGGCAGGAGAACCCGCCCGAACCAAGAATACTGAGATTTTTCACTATTATCATGAACAGGCAAGATTCCTGTGAAGCGAAGAGTGAGTTTTCTTGTAGGATGGGCAGGAGAGCCCGCCCGAACCAAGAATACTGAGATTTTTCACTATTATCATGAACAGGCAAGATGCCTGTGAAGCGAAGAGTGAGTTTTCTTGTGGGGCGGGCAGGAGAGCCCGCCCTTCCCAGACTTATTGAGAATGGCACAAGATGTAAGTTACAACGAGTCTTTTGGTAAAAAACCCGGTTTCACCGGTCCCCATGCCTAAGTCCTAAGAATGCTGCTGCACTCTATTTTTAAGCTTGATACTTTTTCAGAATAGCAACTTTTTCCGGGAAGATTTCGATCGCCATTTTGTCATCATAACGAGTCGCGAGCGATCGCCTCACCTCGCCCAAAAACAGCGGCTGCGACACTCCAGGCTCTGGATGTATAATTGTACGAACCCGGATTGTCAAGTAGTCTCTGCCGCGTCCCGATCGCCCTGGAGAGTACAAATCCGCAGCCACTTGCTGCATCGTTGCTTCTAATTCCGATTCCGTGATCGAAGGCGGCACAGAAACTACTGTTTGAGCGCCGCCAGTATCGTAAACTAAAGAATAGCGCACCGCACCAGGAATTTCAGTACGGGCAAACAGTCCCAAACCCAGACCGAATATACCCGCAGCAATTACGGCCATAAAGCTTGTCACTCCTACCAATCGGAAGCGAAAACCCCATTTGAAGATAAATGCTATAACTGTTAAAATAGCTAAAGCTACAGTCAGAATTCCCGCCCATTGGGCGTACATTAAAAGGCTAGAATTTACGGTCATTTGTCAATTTGGTAATTGGTCATTTGGTCATCAGTCATATCGTTTCCGGTTGCATGGGAATGATAAAGTCAAGGTCAATAATTCCAGATTCCCCGACTCCCGACTCCCCACTCCCGACTCCCCATCATTCCGGTGTAACCGGAATTGATATCATCAAGCGTTTCGGGCCACAAGCAGATAAGTCATCATATCGCCTTTGCCTTTCACCGGAATCACGCCCCGCTCCTGAAAAACGTACTTATCCCGCAGGCGCTCGTAGGTAGCAACAGTCACCTGAATGGCGCCGGAGACGCCTTGAGATTCCATCCGGGAAGCAGTATTTACCGTATCTCCCCACAAATCGTAAGTAAATTTTTTAGTACCGATTACCCCAGCTTCCACCGGGCCTGTGTGGATGCCGATGCGGATGCTGAGCGGCTGACCTCCCTTGGTACGTATCTTAGTCATTGCTGCTTGAATTTCCAGCGCCATTTCGGCGATCGAGTCGGCGTGGTTGTCGCTGGGCGTCGGCAAACCGCCCACTACCATATAAGCATCGCCGATCGTCTTAATTTTCTCAAGTCCGTAGCGATCGGCCAACTCGTCAAAAGCCGAAAAAATCTCGTTGAGCAACTCCACCAACTGGGCCGGCAACAAATGAGCCGAAAGCTTAGTAAAACCGACCAAATCGGCAAACATCACTGTTACCTCAGCGAAACTGTCTGCGATCGTACTTTCCCCGTGTTTGAGGCGCTGCGCGATCGCCTTCGGTAAAATATTTAACAGCAAACGCTCCGACTTTTCCTTTTCCAGGCCCAACTCCTGTAAATACGCCTGCTCCTTATCCCGCAGCCGCTTCTTTTCCAGACAAGCGCTAATCCGAGCCTTGAGCAATACCGGATTGAACGGTTTAGAAAGATAATCCTCCGCCCCCAACTCTATACACCGGACGACACTATCGATATCGTCTACCGCCGAAATCATAATCACTGGGATATGGCGCAAATTTTCGTCCGCCTTCAGATTTTCGAGCACTTGATAGCCGTTCATTTGCGGCATCATAATGTCTAGAAGCACCAAATCAAAAGGATCTCTTCGCAACATTTCCAGAGCTTGGAGACCATCTTCAGCAACAGTCACCACGTGGCCTTGACGCTGAAGTCGGCGGGCGAGCAAATCGCGGTTTACCTCATTGTCGTCAACAACCAGTACGCTGCCCTCGTCACCTTTCATGTCATCGCCTCTTTCAGAAGCATTTCAATTTTACCCAAAAGTCGGGGAAACTCGACCGGTTTGGTATCGTAGTCGTTGCAGCCGGCGGCCAAACACTTTTCGCGATCGCCCGCCATTGCGTGAGCCGTCAGCGCAATCACCGGAATCCTGCTAGTTTCAGGAGTCGCCTTAATTTGCTGGGTTGCTTGCCACCCGTCGAGCACTGGCAGACTCATATCCATCAGAATCAAATCTGGTACTTTCGCGAGTGCCATCGACACCCCCTCAGCACCGTCAACAGCAATAAATACCTCGTGTCCCTTGCGGGCCAGACGCCTGGAAAGCATATCCCTATTCATTTCGTTATCTTCGACCAACAGGATTTTAGCCATTGGTTTTCTCCTTGCCTTTCGAGTCGTACCTGCGATCGAACCTGTCATTCACTATAGAGCGAACATCGCGCAACAAAGTATCGCAACTGTAGACTCCCTTTTGTAGCACCCGAGCGACGTAGCCGTTTAGCTGCTGGCTTTCGGCTGGAGTTAGGTCTTTACCCGTGATCGCTACTATAGGTATAGGATCTCGAGAATGCGATTTGCGAAGTTCGCCGATCAACTCAAAGCCATCCATGTCTGGCAGCATCAAATCCAGCAGGATCAAATGTGGCCGGGCAATTTCTAGCTTCTCGAGAGCAGCGCGCCCACTATCAGCTTCCGTTACTGCCCAGCCTTGTCTTTCTAGTATGCGCCGCAGTATTTTGCGGCTGGCAACGTCGTCTTCCACAATTAGAATCTGACCGATCAAATTGTTACTTGCAACGCAGTTTTGGTCCCGTCGGTACTTGTTCAACAAAGCAGCCAGGCGTTTGCCGTCCACTGGTTTGGTGAGGTAGTCCGAGGCCCCCAATGCAAAGCCGAGGCTTTTGTTGCCCACAAAGGATAGCAGGATTACTGGAATGGAGGCAAGCTCAGGATCTGCCTTCAGGGCCGAAAGTACAGTCCAGCCGTCCATTCCCGGCATGATCACGTCGAGGGTAATGACATCAGGCCGCAGTTTTTTAGCGAGTCTGAGGGCTTGCTCGCCGCCGTCGGCGACTTCTATGTGCAGTCCTTGGCGACAGAGGGCGCGCTCGATCAAATCCCGCGATATCGGGTCGTCGTCAACTACCAGCACCGTGCCCGCAGCGGGGGATCCCGGATATCTAGCGCTGTCGCGAACTTTGTTGGCGATTTCCGGCTGTTGGATGGCGCTGGGCAAGAGTACGGTGAAAGTGCTGCCCGAGCCCAAGGTGCTGCTGGCCTCAATGCTGCCGCCCATCATCTGACAGAAGCGCTGGCTGATAGCTAGTCCCAAACCGGTACCACCGTATTTGCGGGTAGTCGAGGCGTCAGCTTGGGTGAAAGGTTGGAAAACTCGCTGCAATTGCTCTTTTGTCATGCCGATACCGGTATCGGCGACGCGGAAACTTAAAAACTCGGAGTTGGAAATTAAAATTTGGGAAGATTCCTCTTGATTTATCATTTTTAATTGTTCATTTTTAATCCTTTCCACTCCGATCGCAATTTTCCCATTTTGCGTGAACTTGGCAGCGTTGCTGAGCAGGTTCAGCAGCACTTGCCGAACTTTGGTCATGTCGGCGTGCATGGTGTCGAGGTTGTTTCGACAGTACACTTCTACGGTGTTGCCGTTTTTCTCGACCAGCGGTCTCGCCGTGGCGACAGCGCTTTCAATTAAGGCATGGATGTCGAAGGTTTCTAAGTAGAGATCCATTCGACCTGCTTCAATTTTAGAGATATCTAGGATGTCGTCGATCATCGACAGCAGGTGTTTGCCGGCGCTGCGGATTTTTTCGAGGTCGGGGACAAAAGCTTCATCGCCCAACTCTTCGGCTTCTTCTGCGAGCATTTCGCTGTAGCCGATGATGGCGTTGAGGGGTGTGCGCAGTTCGTGGCTCATGTTGGCCAGAAATGTGCTTTTTGCCCGGTTGGCTGATTCTGCTGCTTCTAGAGCCTGATGCAAGGCGGATTCTGCAAGTTTGCCAGCGGTGATGTCTTGGACTGTGCCTTCGTAGTACAAAACGCTACCGCTTTCGTCGCAGATGCTGCGGGCGTTTTCAGAAATCCAGATTGTGCTGCCGTCTCGGCGGTATACTTGGGATTCAAATTTTGACACTTGGCGGACCGCGCCCAATTGGGCCACAAACTCGGCGCGCCGCTGAGGGTCAACGTAAATTTGGCGGTTGATATCTGTGAGTTCGGCTAGCATTTGGGCAGAGGATTCGTAGCCGTAAATCTCGGCTAGTGCGCGATTGGCGCGGAGGTACCGGCCTGAAGGCGTTGTCTGGAATATGCCTTCGACTGCGTTTTCAAAGATGCTGCGGTAGCTTAATTTCTCTTGGATCAAGGCAATTTCTGCTCGCTTGCGCTCTAGGGCATTGGCGAGCATTTCTCCTACCATTTTTAGCTGTGTGGATATTTCGGGCGATTGACCTGCTCTTTGCTTTAAGGCATCGAATCCGAGAAATCCTACTAAAATTTTACTGCAAATTAGGGGAATAATTATCAGCGATTGGATATTTTTTTGCGGGTTTTTTGATTCTACATTATTAATGGAAGCGCCAATCGAGGGTATGGAGGGGATTGCTGTTTGATTGGCTGTTTGGGATGGGGAGTCTGTCTGGAATTCTGCTGGATTTTGACCGATAAAATAGGCAATTTCGGCGATTGCTGGGGGCGTGAGTTCGCCGATTTCTGGAATGTAGAGGCTTTCGGCACGAGCGAGTTTTTCTGCGATCCAAGGGATTTGTGCGATGTCTATTTGTTTGTCGCTGCTGTCTTTTATTGCCGGAATGCCGGCGGCGCACCACTCGTAGGTTTTTTCGGCGCGGGTTTTGTCTTCAGATAACAGGTAGATGTAACTGCGGTCAAACCCGCTCGAGGTGGCGACCGCTTCCAGAGTTCGATCGATGCCTTTGTCTATTTCTGATAAGGACCCGCTGATGAAATGGGTTGACAAACTGGCAATCAACTGAGCGAATTCTACTCGATACTGCC
The DNA here is from genome assembly GCF_036702495.1 of Microcoleus sp. C2D2. NCBI lineage: Bacteria > Bacillati > Cyanobacteriota > Cyanophyceae > Oscillatoriales > Microcoleaceae > Microcoleus > Microcoleus sp. C2D2. Next base: position 10,223 of record NZ_JAUBTO010000015.1, read on the forward strand.
AAGATTTTTCTACTTTTTTGCGATCGGTAACGTCTCGAAAGCTCCAGACTCTCCCGACTCGGTTCGCTCCAACTTTTTTTGATGGTAACGAAGTTAATTCGATAATTTTTCCGTCTTTAAATTCTAATAATTCGCAGATTTGAGTATCTGGATCTGCCGACTCTTTTATCACGTTTTCGATAAATCCTTGGGGGTCTTTTAATTGTTCCGCGGCGAAGGGGAATCCTGTGAAGATAGTTTTTTTGACACGGTCGAAGGTCGATCGGCTCAACTTTCCTTGGCTTGCGGACAAACCCCACATCTCGACAAATTTCTGATTGTAATTGCATATATTGCCGTTGCTGTCAACCGCCAGAATTCCCGCATCTGTAGATTCTAGAACTGCTTGCAGCATCGAGAGCAATTGCTTGTGTTCTCTAATAATGTTAATGTCAAAAATGTCAAAAAACACCAAGACTGAGATTTCGCCGCCCTCAACTGCGGGATAAAAAAAATAGGAAACTGGTAAAATCTTGCCGTCGTGGCTCCGAAACTTGTCCTCCCAATTGCTGTTGGGTTGACCGGAGGCTCTCGCCTCTTGTAAACCTAGTGTAGGTGCGATCGCTGCATCTTCACTCTTGCTTGGCGGCTGTTTCGGAGCCGTCAAAACTTGGCATTTCTTGCTTGGATTTTGCCTTTTGGCGATGCGCTCTAGCAGGGAAACAGCTGCAAGTTCCGACTCTCCACATCCCAGCAAGGGTTCGGCCTCTGGATTGACCGAGATAACAAACCCCTTCGCGTCAATGATACACAATCGGGTCCCCAAACTGTTGACAGTCGCCTGCAGTCGATCGATGGATGAATCTGTTGGAGAGTCTTGAGGCGACTGGGGCAAGGCGGCCAAGTCCTGTAGCGCCACTGGCCCTACGATCGCACAAACCTGCAGCAGCGGTTTCTGCTGCCAAACAGCGCAGTCATAGCTACAACTTACCTGCTCTAACAATAGCTGCCACTGCTCGGCAGTGGGAGGGGGGGACTCGCCGGCTAAACCGAGCTGTTCGAGTTGGCGCTGGAGGTGGGGATGCATAATTTCTGGCGCTTTGTAGGCAACTTTCTACAGTATATCTTTTTAATTAATTGTATATATACCCAGCTATACAGTTACTGGAAAGGTACGCGAGCCGCGAGCAAATCATAGGTTTTATCGAGAAGCCGATCGAGCATCTCTGCTATCCACAATCTTTCAAACTGCGCTGATTATATTTATAGCAGAAGGAAGAAGGCCCTGCGGCACCCTTCGGCTTTCTTCGCTGGCTTGTCGCGAGCGGGTAAAAAGAAGCAACAAATAAAGAAGAAACAATCGAACGCAAGGATTTTAGCAATTAAGAACGTCCTCACCCTCTTGGTGGTTGGTATATTCTCAAAAATTTTTCGATTGTCAACAAACTAATGCTCTGAATCTCGGTTGCACCCTTAAAAATGATATCATCTTATGATACTGAACTTACGCTCTCAAACCCGGTTTCTGCCAAAACTCGCTTTTTTGACTGCCCGACTGAGGTGAAGAAACCGGGTGTCGGGATCGAGAGTGCTGAGCGTCATGACAAAATTAGTGGACGGTTTTAGCTGCGTTTTGACACTCGATCGCCTGATGGGGCCATCTTGCTTGATTAAGCTGGGCGATCGACACTCAGGATGAGAGTACCTGGTTTATTGTTACCGATATGTCGCGAGCGAGTGCGATCCTCTTCGAGGGCTTCGCTAACGCACTTTTTTAACACCGACTTCACAAAAGAATGCAACTGTAGGCCCGTGCTGCAAACCCATATCGAGTCAGTCATTCCCAATTCTTTAATCTACAATCCTTCGACCGATCGCTCACGCCGAAGTCTAAAATCAAAAATGGTATAACTTATTTTAACGAATTTTCCAGCCATCAACCAGGGAATCCGAATGAGATCCTGTGGGAGCCTCTCTGTTGTGCTTTTTACTCGGAGCTCAGATGCTGCCGATCGTGTCCGGTAAAATAACCTATTTTATTAGCGCCGTTCGTTCCCAGACAACAGAGGAATCTGCGTCCCCTGAGGGAGAAACTATTTTATTAGCGCCGTTCGCGCCCAAACAATATAATTTATAAGTTTATAGTCAGGACTAAAGCCCTCTTCCTCTCTGCATGAATCAGGATTTGGTAGTTACTGCGAAGTTAATTAGCTTAGATAACTAAATATCCTATTATACATCGATAATACCGAAATAATAAAAAAATAAATCGGTTGAGCCAAGTGATAAATTATGTTCAAAATCTTTCTACCTGCTAGCGAAAGAATCAGCAAATTGCCGATGCTAATAAAATTGGCAGCGAGCGAAAATAACTGTCAACAAATTATTATTGATCGGAGTTTTCGGTTGATTGCGAAAAGTCAGTCAAAATAGCTGGCAGCCGAATTGTAAAAGTAGAACCTTTGTCCAACTCGCTGAATGCGGTAATGTCTCCGCCCATCATTTCGCAGAATTCCTTAGTAATCGTCAGCCCCAAACCAGTGCCGCCGTACCTCTTAGTACTTGAGGAATCGGCTTGCATGAAAGGATCGAAGATTCTGGGTAACTGTTCGGGACTCATGCCAATGCCGGTATCTTTGATTGTAAAAACGATCCATTCTTGAGAGGCAGACAAGGTATTTTCAGCTTTGCCATCTCCTCTATATGCTCCAAGTCTTTTGCCTTTCGAGGCAGCCTCGGCGGGGGTTTCGAGGGAGCGGGTAACGGCAAAAGTAATCGTGCCCTGGGAAGTAAACTTCGAGGCATTGCTCAGGAGGTTGACCAGAGACTGCCGGAGTTTAGTTTTGTCGGTGTGCATCAAGCCAATATCTGACGGGCATTGTATTTCTAGGATATTATTTTTTCTTTCTGCGATCGGCTCGATCGTAGCGACTACTTGCTCAACCACATTTAAAATGGTGAAGGTTTCGAGGTGTAATTCGATGTCGCCTGCTTCAATGTTGGTCAAGTCGAGAATACCTTCAATCAGGGTTAGTAGGTCCCGGCCGGACGAGGTAATAATCTTGAGGTCGTCTATTAACTCTTCGGCACCGAGGTCTCGGGCCTCCTCTTGCAGGGTCTGACTGAAGCCGATAATGTGGTTCAGGGGGGTTCTGAGTTCGTGACTCATGTTGGCGAGAAAAATGCTTTTCGATCGATTTGCAGCTTCGGCTACTAATGCGGCCCGGCGGAATTCTTCGGAACGCAAGCGTTCGGTGATGTCGCTGGTCATGATTAAAACACACTCGGTGCTGCCGAGGTCGATGAGTTCCTCCGACAGCAGCCAGTCGCGCACTTCGCCGTCTTTGGTGCGAATTTTGATTTCTTGGTTGCCGGTCGAATTTTGTGTGTGCAAAATCTGGGCGAGCCGCGGCTCGTCTTCTGAATTGACCCACATTCCTAAGTCCCTGGCGGTGCGGCCGATCAATTCGTGCCGCGGCCAGCGTAATGAGCGCAAAAAGCTTTCGTTGGCATCGAGGAAGCATCCGTCTGTGAGGGTGCAAATGCTGATGCCGACTGGGGAGGCGTGAAAGGCCTTGGAAAATCTTTCTTCAGAAGAACGCAGGGAGGCTTCTGCTTGGTGGCGTTCGGCGACGGTGGCGGCTAAGACTAAGCCGGTGACGGCGATGACGGCGATGAAGGCTTGCAGGGATAACAGTGCTTGGGGGATGCTGCTGGCGTGTTTGAGAAAGGGGCCGCTGCCTCGGGCTATGCCCCAGATGGCGAAGCCGCAGAGGACGAAGTTGGAGAGGGCCGTGTAGCGCTGGCCGAATCGAAAGGCAGCCCAAACTACTAGGGGAAATGGTAAGTATTCGAGGGGATAGCGGGCGTAGGCGGCGCGGGTGCGGGAGCAGAAGACGAGCCAGCCGATTGCTAGCAGCAGCAGCAGCCAAATCGCTCGTTCAGCTACCTTTTTGCGATGGCTGGGGACTTTGGGCAATTGTTGCCACGTCAGCAGCAGCGGGGCGACGAGCAAAATTCCCATAGCGTCTCCCATCCACCAAGTCCCCCAAATCCTGCCAAAATTGCTCCAGCTAGATAAATCGGTCAGACATACGACGATGCTGCCGATGGTGGAGTTGATCAGGGTAGATCCCAAGGCTGCTAGTCCGACTATTGCTAAAACGTCTTTGAGCCGATCGAGCCGTGCGCTAAAGTTAATGCGCTGCAGAAGATAAGTTCCCGCCCACGCTTGCAGGGTTCTGGCGGCCGCCGAGATCAAGGCCGTGGCGATGTTTGCCGACGGTACGCTCATGCTGAACACAAAGCCTCCAAGAGCGATTCCCGGCCACAGTTGCCGCCCGAACACCAGCAGGGCGGCTTGGGCAATTCCTGCAGCAGGCCACATGGGGTAGATTGCTGAACTCAGGTTGAGGTGGGAAATTGCGAATTGCGACGCCCAATAGTAGCTCAGGGCGATCGCGCCTACCGCGAGGAAGTACCGCCAGGAATGTCCTTTGATGGCATTAAGGAACTTTGTCTGCATTGTCGTTTGGGGAAAAGGTGGACGGTTGTTGGGGTTTTAGTAAATGGCACGGGACGGGCACAGGGTAGGGAAAATGTTTCTATTAAGTGATGGTAGGTCATGGGTGGTAGGTAGGGGGAGAATTTTTTGAGCTAACTTTTTGTGGCGCCGTTGAGGGTTCGGTTTTTTTTGCTGTTCGATCGAATCTGCGCATAAATTGCGGGAGTATCGGTTTTTTGCCAATATATCTCTAATGACTAAGCATTTAGTTTGTAAATTTTTGGTTTTTGTTAATAATTTATTACAGAGCGATAGCCGACGTCTTTTCGTGTCGGGCGATCGCAACTCGATTTAACCTAAAATCTTGCACCATTCTCAATAATACCTAAGGCACCGATAACCGCGACACAAAATATCAACTTTCAGGTAAGCCCGGAGCAAAAAACCCGGTTTCTGACTAGAATTGCTGGCAGAAGTAATTTTACGATCATTTTAAACCAATTAATCGAGGCTTCAAGTCTTTCATCGAATACAGTGGAAGTGGATAATTTACAGGACAAAAAAATATTTTTTCTTCTCTATTTCCCTTTGGCTCTTGCAATATCTAAGGTTAGTGTCAAACGCTCTTGAGATTCTCTAAGGGCGTCTTGGGGGTTGCGCCCGAGAAGGGTTGCCTCTATGGCGCGACCGAGATTTTCTGACAGGCGGGAGTAACCTGAAATAATGGGTCGCGCTCTGGCTGAGTTCATTTGCTCTAAAAATACTCGCAAAACAGGGTTTTTTTCCACAAAGCTTTGATAAGCTTGGCTCTGTCTCGATTTTAAGTTAATTGGCAAGTAACCTGTCCCCAATGCCCATGCTGTTTGGAATTCTTCACCTATAACATATTCTAAGAATACTAGGGCTGCTCGCTCTCGTTCTGGCGAGGTTTTCATTAAAAATAGGTTTTCACCCCCTAGGACGGCTGCGGGGCGTTTGAGGAGCGGTAAAGGCATGGCGGCGTAGTCGATACCGCTTTGCTGCAACTGTGCTAGCGTCCACGGCCCGCTGATTTGCATGGCGACTTTGCCTGCAATGAAGTTGTCGAGTTCGTAACCGCGTTCGGGTGCTGACAGTATTGCTGAACCTTCTTTTAACAAGTCTCTCCACAATTCTAAGGCGGCGCGAGAGCCCGGACTGTCTATTTGGGGTACGGGAGTTTGAGGTGTTTCGGGCATGAGTTCGCCGCCTGCGCTGAACATGAATGGCAGCCAGGTAAATACTGTCCATTCTCCTTTGCCTAGGGAGAGCACTATGCCGTGTTGGTCTGTGCGACCGTCTCCGTTGGTGTCTCGCGTGAGCGATCGGGCTACTTGCTTTAATTGCGCCCAATTCTGCGGCACTTTTTTGATTCCTGCTGCTGCAAATAAGCTGGGACGGTAAAATATGGCGGTGTTATTTGTGGCTAGGGGAACTGACCAAGTGTGTTCGCCGAGTTCCATTGACTCGAAGAGTGCGGGGTAGATTTCGGCTTTCCGGGGCGATTTGTCGAGCCAGTTTTCTAAGGGTACAATTGCGTTTAGTTCTGCTAGTTTTCCTGAAATTATGGCACTATTCCACAGCAAATCCGGCGGTGCATTTCCAACTATTGCTGTTAGTATTTTTGGCAGTTGTTGGTCGGGCTGGCCGATGTAAAGTGGTTCGATCTGGATGTTGGGATGTGTTTTGTTGAATTTGTCTGTGAGGGTTTGAAATACGTCGCGATTTGGCGGGGGATTGATGCCGTGCCACAGTGTGAGTTTGAGCGGTTCGCCGTTTTGGGATGCGGGTGTTGTGCTGTTTTGACAGCCGCTTAATATTAGCAAATTTAAGGTTAGTAAAATGCCGATCGCTAGTTTTATTGGCCTTTTAATTGCTTTGGAGAACTTGGATAAAATCATTTTTTAGTTGCATTCAGGGAAGAATATTTTTTTTAACCGCAGAGGTCGGCGGATAGTCAGAGGTTGGTAAAACGAGCTAAATCTAGAAAATCTGCTGGTAACTGATTTGTCTCTCCATCCGAGGTATTTTGAAACAAAACGGTGAAAGCTCCTGCTCCTAGTCTATCTTGCGGCCACATCCGATAGCAAGGAATTTCTGTCAGGTGCGATCGATATTTTTCTAAATGAGGAACAGTGACTGGCCCAAATTCGGGGAATTTGCTTAACAGCCATTCGCTGACTTGTTCGTTTTCTGCGGTTGAATAAGTGCAGGTCATGTATGCAAGATAACCTTGCGGCGCTACAATTTTAGCAGAATTGGCTAAGATTCTTTTTTGGCGGTTGGCATTGCTGTTGATGGTGACATGATGAAAGCAGCCGGGTGCTTTGTCTCCTTTTGCTAAGAGTGATTGACCAGTACAAGGAGCATCTACTATTACTAAATTAGCAGTTTGTGGTATTTTTTCGGCAAGTATTTTTGAATCGACGTTAGCGGCGGCGGATGGTTGAATCTGGCAGCGTCTTAAATTCGAGATAAGCATTCCCATGCGTTTGCCTATGACTTCGTTGCACAACAGCAATTCTGGGTTTAAGGTTTTCCAGGAAAATACACTCTTACCTCCGGGGGCGGCGCACATATCTAAGATTAGTTTGATTGGCTGCGGTATTGTTAATAAGGTGGAGGCGGCGAAGATTGAGGAAAAGTCGAGACAGTAGTAATGTCCTGCTTGATGTAAGGAATGTTTTCCCGGCTTTGATTCTAAGGCCAGTCTATCTACAAATTCCGGTTGCCAAGAGACGGGAATTTCGACAGTAAAGGGGTTTTCTGTTGGTTTTGGTTGCAGCCACAAGATGGCAGGATTAAAAGCTTGGGGATTGATAACAGCCTGAATAAATTTTTCTTGTTCGGCGGTGTCTGCAAATAAGCTGCGGCTGAGTTTAAGCAGGAGATTCGACGATTTTTCCATGTTGGGGGAGATATGATAAGACAATACGTTTAGGTTAAGCTCGATCCCCCCTAAAAAAGGGGGGGACAAGAAAATTCTTAAATTCCCCCTTCTTAAGGGGGATTTAGGGGGATATCCGGCCGATAAACAGTGTTAACTGAACAGTATTGTATGATAAGATTGAGATGAGCAGTAACAAAGGTTAATCAAATGATAATTCCTAGTGTAGAACAGTTAGATTTAACTTGGGAAGAATGGATGCAAAATCCTCCTGACGGGACGGAGTGGGTGGACGGTAAAGTTATAGTTAAACATCCTGTAGAATTTGTCAATGGAGAAGTAGTAGGGAAACCGGGAATGACTGCAAAGACTCGCCGCCTTCAAGCTAGATTAGTACGATATTGGGGCATTTACATGGAATCAAGCGGCCAAGGCGGCGAGGTTTATGTGGAAGTCACTTGTCAAACTCTGAAAAAAGGACGAATACCGGATGTATCTTATATTACTCCTGAACTATTGGCGCAAGTTGGGGAGTTTTCTGTTTTGTCGCAGAGTTTTCCGCTGCTAGCTGAGATTGTTTCGCCTAGCGATTTTGCTGATGATGTTTTTGCTAAGGCACAAGAGTATTTGGATTCTGGTTGTCTGGAAGTTTGGCTGCTGTTTCCTAAAAGCAGTTGGGTGTTAGTAATTACTCAAGGTGAGGTAGTTTTATTTAAGCCTGGTGAGGTGGCTAAAACTCAGGTTGTGTTGCCCGGATTTAGCGTGGCGGTGGATGAGTTAATGGCGTAGTTTTGTGGTTATTATTATAAAAACTAACTAAAAATCTATGAAAATAGTCTTTTTTGGCACTCCCGATTTTGCTGTTCCTACTTTATCCAGTTTGCTAAGTCACCCAGAATTTGAGGTGGTGGGTGTGGTGACTCAGCCGGACAAACGCCGGGGAAGGGGCAATAAATTGATGCCTCCACCTGTAAAAGAAGTGGCTTTAAATCACAGTCTCCCGGTTTGGCAGCCGCCCCGAATTAAGAAGGATGCGGAAACGCTTGCTAAGTTGCGGGAAGCGGAGGCGGATGTGTTTGTGGTGGTGGCTTACGGCCAAATTCTTTCTCAAGAAATTCTGGATATTCCTAGTTTGGCTTGCGTTAACGTTCACGGTTCAATTTTGCCGAAGTATCGCGGTGCGGCGCCGATTCAGCGCTGTCTTTTTGAGGGGGAAAAGACAACAGGAATTACTACTATGCTGATGGATGCTGGCATGGATACTGGGGCGATGCTGTTGAAGGCTTTTGCTGGTATTTCGCTGTTGGATAATGCTGATTCTTTGGCGGATAGGTTGGCGGAAATTGGGGCGGATTTGTTGGTGGAAACTTTGGTAAAATTGAGAGACGATAAGGTTAAAGCTGTTGTTCAAAATGATGCTGAGGCGACTTACGCGCCGATGATTAAGAGTGCCGATTATGTGCTGGATTGGTCGAAAAGTGCGATCGCCCTTCACAATCAAGTTAGGGGCTTTTTCCCGGATTGCACGACGACTTTTCGCGGCAATTCTTTGAAGGTGATGGCCACAGTACCCGTCGGGCCGGAATATTGGCTGCAATTACCGCCGGAGTTGAGAGTTTTGGAACGCGAATGGCCTGTTTTAACCGAGTTGTCGGGCGCGAATGGGGAAGTTGTTAAGGTTGTGAAGGGCTTGGGGGCGATCGTCCAAACCGGTGATGGTTTATTATTGTTGCGGGAGGTGCAGTTACCGGGGAAAAAGGTGCAGTCTGGGGTAGATTTTGCGAACGGAACTCGGTTGGCGGCGGGTGAGGTTTTTGGGAAAGTTGAAGTTACGGATTAGGTAGCACCTGAAACGGTTGATTGTTTTTTTCCCACTGTTGAATAGCTGCATAAAGTTGTGTTTTGCAGAAATAAGAAGATTCGTAGGCAAGTCTTAAGTCTTGTTCGAGTACATTGGCCTCAACTTTTTGGGGGTTGCACGAACCTAATGCTTTGCAAAGTGCGATCGACAAAATAGAAATCATATCGTGACCGCAACAAACGTGCCACATATCTTGAGTATCTGTTTTTAAGTTCTCCATATTTGCTCTAATTTCTTGCTCGTCAAGTCCCGGCATTTGAGACTTGTTTTTTACAGTTTGAATCAACTTCGATTCATTTAATATTAATGTGCGATCGTCCACAAATTTATTAAAAGCTAAATTTTGAAAGTTTAAACAATAATTAAACTTTAGCGAAGCCCATCGCAAATAACCAAGAATTTTGGCACTCTGCAATAAAGTCTGGCGGATATCTTGAGCAAAACGCTCAAGTTTTTCTGTTGAACCGTGTTCCCTAAGCACCTTTTCCAGTGCTGGCGACTTCAGCAGCATAGTTTCAAGATCGTGAGTATCTGTTAAAAGCAAGTTTTGACTGAGTAGAACAGTTTCTTCTAATAGGTCAAAGTCAGCATCAACAACAGCTAAAACGCCAGCAAAGTTATCTTTTTCAAGGATATTTAGCACTTTCACAGCATTATCCTTGTTAGAGGCATTCTCTACACGACACTTTGTGCAGTCTACCAAGTTTTTCCATACCCGCGCATCTGTATCTCCCTCAGCGATTAAAAAAGAACCACTGTATTGTTTATCGGTACGTAACATACGAATCTCGGTGGCAATGTAGTTGGGAGAAAACTTCAAATCTTGCAAGCTTGAAGAAGAAGTAGGTTCTATCATGCCACTGGTCCTTTCAATTCCACTGTCAAATCCCAGCGATCGTCTATAATACCTGGAGCATGAGTAGCGATCAGCACATCAAAGTCTGCCAATTTAATTATTGCTTGTAAATCTTTGAGAAACTGCACTTGCCACGCTAAGTGTAGCGAAAGTTCTGGTTCGTCAATGAGAATCAGAGAGTTAGGCTTGACCTTGAATAGCAACTCATAAAGCATCACTAATTCGTGCTGTTCGCCGGAGGATAAATCAGTAGGCGACAAAGGCTTACCGTCGGGAGTGGTAAATATAAAACCCTTGTCTTTGTCAATTCTAATAGTTTTATAACGAAATCGCTCTGTGATAATTCTTTGAAAAAGCTCTATTTTAGTAGATATTTCGTTGAAAAAAGTATTTTTTTTATCTACATCTTCAAGATAAAAATACAAAATATTTTTTATGGTTTCATCAATGTTTTGCGGAACTTGAAAATCGGGATTTTCGTCTTTATCTAAAAGACCAGTTTTTATAAGACGAGAACGTTGTTCCTCAATTTCATTTGATTTGTTTCGCAGTGCTTCTTCTGTTAAATTGGAGGGTGCTTTGTTGTTGACAACTCTTGCCAGAAACGTTCTGTCAAGAGATTGAGAAAATGCAGCATATTCAGCTAGTTTTATTTGAATATTTTTCGCCATTTCTTGAGAATATTTATCAACTGACAAAATCATTGATGGGTTTTCCCAACTTAACCGTCTTTGAGAGATATCTGAGAGATGTAATAAACGCTGAGATTCTATGAAGCGAACATCGATCGAGCTTTTTAATTCGGACAACCACTTTGGCTCTTGTTTTAAGTTTTCTGAACTTTTATCCAGCCAGGAATCGAATATATCTTGAAAATCTTCTGATTTTCCTGAGTCTTTTTTCTGAAGTCTCTCTAATTGTTGAATGAGCATCGGTAAGTTTGTTCTATCAGAAGACCTAACACTACTATTTGAATCCAATGATAAATTTAGTGTAAATTCAGGTGGCTCAATATCCAAAGTATTAGCATGGAATATTAATTTAATTTCTTTTTTTTTCTTGCTTACTTTGCCAATAACTTTAGTTATTTGCAGGTGACTGCCATTATCAAAGTCTAGTCGAAATTCTTCAAAAGGAATGCTGAGAATTTCTGAGTATTGTGAATTAAAAAATCCATTAATCAACCTAAGTAAGGTTGTTTTACCGATCCCATTCATTCCGTGAATAATCGTGATTCTATCTTCCATGTTCAAGGAAACCGGATGATTGAAAATCCCAAAAAGTTTGGTAACAGAAATTTTACTTATTCTCATTTTTGCCTCTTGTTAAACATTGCAAGACAGAACTTATCGGGTTCGATCGCTCATAATATCTCGATCGGGGCGGGTTGACGAGTTATTGGACTTGTATGAGAGACATTGGCGAACCCGCCCCTACAGCGCCACACATAAATGATTAGCAATAGCTTGTTTAAAATTCTACCAAAACTTCCTCCGCGCCGCCCAACAAACCCTGCGCCGCCTCCAACATACTCTCTGCAACATCTTTCAAATCTTCCCGACTTGCTAAATAAGTTTTCAAAGCTTCTAAGGGTTCTATACTATTATTAGCATTCAATTCGGGCAACCGCGGCCTCGCTAGCTGACTGACTAATTCCGGCTGGATTGTGTAGCTGTGCGCTTCGCCCAAAAGTGTATGCAATTCTCCGTTGTCGATTAAATCTAATTGTTCCGATCGCAATTGGTAAATCAATCTCACAACCGCGTCTTCGATCTGCTTCTTGCCAATAGCTTTAACTAACTCGGCTTGCGGGTTTTCCGATTCGGAAACATTCACTTTAATAGTCTGAAACACCCGCACTGGCAAAGCGCAAAATTCCCACTCAGCTTTCCCCCGTTCCAAATTAACTAACACAAAACCTTTATCTTCTTTCTCTTCGCTAAAATCAACTCGTTCGATACTTCCCGGATAAATTACGGGCGGATTGTTGGAAGCATTGAGATTTTGGTGTTTGTGAACGTGCCCGAGAGCAACGTAATCAAAACAAGGGCGAGTTAGCATGGAAACGGGTATGTTAAAACCTTTACCAACGGCTAAAAAACGTTCGGCGCCCAGACTTGCTTTATCGGCCATTAAGTGCGCTAAAAGTACGGTTGGTATGTCCGGGTTGAGGCGGCGGATTTCGCCTTCCATTGCGATCGTCAGTTTTTCGGTTAATAATTGGTTAACATCACCCATAGAAAGGCTTTCAGTCTCGGATCGCGTCATGAGAGTCGATCGAGTCAACCAAGGCAAAGTAACCACCTGTACGGACCCGCTGCGGGTTTGAATGAGGTGAGTGTCCAGGCGATCGCCTACAATAAACTTAGGTATCCCCAAAGTCCGGTAAATTCCCAAACTCGCGCCGCCTTGTCCTTGAGAATGTTGGTCGTGATTTCCTACCAGCAAAACCGTCGGAATTTGCGCGTCAACCAAGCGGCTGAATTGGCGAGCAAAAGCCTCTTTGACAAACGGTGGAGGCGTCGAATCCGGGAAAGCATCGCCGCCGAATATGACTAAATCTACGGGTTCAGAAATTGCTCTATCCATACATTTACTCAGCGTCGCCGCGAAGTCTTCCAGTCGCGTATTTAAACCAGTTTCTGGATTAATGCGGCCGTGAGAAAAGCCGCTTCCCATGTGAATGTCTGAAAGGTGAAGAATTTTAATCATTGTTCTTTTTTTTGTGAGTTGTTATACCTAAACATCTGTACCGACAAGGCATTGCCCTGTCCGTACCCGTGCCTCAACGTGGTTCTAATTCGACGCTGCGCCGATTTGGATTGATGCGTTTCTCGATCGCAAATATTTTCTTCTCTTCCTCAAAGCCGAGTTCGTGAAACTCTTTAAATAAACATTCTACCTCAATTTTTGCAATAACAGTTTCCAGCCACTTATCAAATGAATCGCATTCAATACTTCTAAAAGGTTCGCTTTTGCAGTCGAAACTGATAATTTGTCCCGGCATACCGCCGAAACAGCCTTTTGTATCCACAACCCGCAGCCACACATCATCTAATTTCATAAACGGAATCCATGCTTCGTTCCAATATTCTCCTGGCTGCCATTCTTGAAAATAAATTTTGCTCTGGGCGTCCCAAAAATCTTTCTCCTTCCCAATAGATTCCAAAGGTAAAATACTCCTGCCGTGTTCAAAAGGAAACAGCCAGTCATCCTCTAAACTCTCATAAGCCGAACCGTTACACCAGCGATAAAAATCGTAAAATGTTTCTGGAAGCGATTGTTTGTAACGATTTTTGAATAATTTTATTTCCGGTTCTGCTACACCGGGATTGAGCAAATCTAGAGCGTCAGGACAGCAGCGTTTTAAGGTTTTGGCGAAGGTGCGGACGAGAGGAGTTAGGGGGTGAAAGTGTAGTTTCATACATCACAATATAAGGCCGGGGACTTTTTGGTAAACTTGGGCGATCGGGCAGCTAAAATCTATACTCATTAACTCTAACTCATCTCCTTGTCGGTAAGTTTGAGAAACCCAATTTCCTTCAGCATTGAGTCGAAAACATTCAATTTTGATTTCGGATTGAGTGATGAGTACGTATTCCTGCAAACTCGATGCAGTTTGGTAATCTGCAAATTTATCGCCTCTGTCGAAAGCTGCCGTTGAGGGCGACAATACCTCAACTACTAAAGATGGATAGAGAATGAAATCTTCAGTAGAACCTGTATCTCTTTCGTCGCAAGTCACCGCTACATCAGGGTAGTAATAACAATTAGCCTCTTCCAGTCGGACTTTTATATCTGATGAAAGAACTAAGCAGGAACTCTCGCGGAGATGATTGTTAAGCAAACTTGCTAAATTTACTGAAATAATGATATGGGGCTTTTTTGCCCCAGTCATTGCATAAACCTGTCCGCGCCTGTACTCGTGTTTGATGGGGCTTACTCGTTCGCCTTCTAGGTAATCTTCTGGGGAGATGTAGAAATTATTTTTGCTGACAAACATTGATATTTCCTCCGCTGATTTTATTTGATACTATTTGTTAAATTTCGCAGACCCGGGTTGGAAACTGCACTGCCGTTTCCCTACAAATTTAACACAACTCTAAAAATCTGGCGTGCCACAATTTGCCACTTTCCGTCAAACCCTGCGATCGCACTTTAATTTTGACTCCCCGAGGGTTAGCCTCGTAGAGTCGGGCAATTTCCTGCATTTCCCCGGCGCTAAAACCCGTTCCTACTGTTCCTACTGGCACTAATTTGCCCTCAATTTCTTGCGCGACTTCGATCGCGCTGAAAGGCCGCCCCGCAACTTTTGTCGGCGTCAGCCCGACAATAAACAAATCGTTTTCCTGACAGTATTTAGTCCTCACCATCGGATATTTCTTAACATCTTTGCCGCCGACATAGTGGCAGTCGTGCAGAACCCAAACTTCTCCTTCTCTGTTTTCAGCTTCCTGCTTCTGGGCTAGTAAAACTTTTTCTGCTGCGGTGCGATAGGTCGGTATAATTTCAAATTCTTTCGACAAACTAGCCAGCATTTCGCCAAGGGCTACTCCCCCAGCAATGCGTTCTGATTCGGCGATTTGAGTGAGGTCTTTGCCGTGGGAAAACAAACATTTAAAAATGGCATAAACTGCGGTTGGCTGGGCGGTCGGAAAACCGCTTTCAATATTAACTGTAGCAGCTTGCGCCCCGGTGCGGTGTTCGCTGCCCGTACAGCTTTTGTAATACAGTTCGCCGTCTAAAACAAAGGTGCCAATTTTAGCGGCTGTGTCGATTAATGCGCGATCGATCTCAACCGATGCCTGTTGCCGCAGGTTAGTCGATCGCGATTGGTAGTATACTCGATCTGGCGTCGCAATGACAACTACTCGATTGCCGTCGCGTTTTGGCTGTCCCCAATAATCGGGATTTTCGATGTAATAAGAACGTTCACTCGGCGCGTCCACCGGCTGCATCGTGACAATCCTTCCCGGCTGCAAATGCGGTGGTAATTCGGGAACAATCGGATTGTAAACAGTCTCTATTTTGGCAGCCGTCGTTGATTTTGCAGCCGGAGCAAGATTGGTGCTAGATTTGTTTGGAGGATTCAGGGCGATCGGCTTTTCTCCGGTTTCTAATTCAAACGCTCTTTTCCAAAAGCCGATCGCCATTTCGGGGTATCCTTCCGACTCCGCGCACAGTGCAAAACCAATAACTTTTGCCGTACCGATGCCGCGCCCGTAATCAGCCAAATACTGCACGGCCCCCGCTTCACCCATCAAGTGCAATCCTCGCGTGACGATGCGATTGTTCCAGCGTTCTCGAATGTCGGCGCTAATTTTTTTAGCTGCTTTTCGCTTTGCTTCGGCGTATTCGGTGCAGTCCATACTGCCTCCTTGCTGTAGGGCTATTTTGACAATATACTTTAACTTGATTCATTAGTCAAGTTAATTAGAACTAAGTTTACAACTAGGTGGTTGTGAATAAACCTAAGTATTTCCTTTGTGAAGTAGATTTATTTTTTTACCGCAGAGGGCGCAGAGAGCACAGAGGAAGAGAAGAAAGAGAGTAATCTAAAATCTCCAATCCCCAATCTCAAATTGATACCAGTTCGCAAAAAAAAATGCTACTGCAGGCAAGATCCAAACCATGATAGTCATCCCTTCCCAATCTAAAATCTAAAATCTAAAATCTAAAATCTAAATAGGTGGTTGTGAATAAACCTAAATATTTCATTGGTGAACTAGATTTATTTTTTTACCGCAGAGGCGCAGAGGGCACAGAGGAAGAGAAGAAAGAGAGAGGGGGTTGTAGTCGTGTTTTGAGGTCAAGCGCAGTAATCTGTTCGCCGCAAATGCTAAGATAACCTCGATCGCGCCTTGAGGTCAATGATGCCACGGCTTGCTTATTGCAAAGTCGGGTTCGCCAACTTGCGATCGCAGGTTTGAGAATTTAAGATCGAGTTTAATCTTACTGTTATGATGCGATTGATTTTGTACAGCAAACCCGGATGCCACTTGTGCCAAGGGTTGCAAGAAAAACTCGAACAGATTGAAAGCCTCAAGTTTCAACTCGAAGTCAGAGATATTACCGAACGCGATGACTGGTTTCAAGCTTATCAGTACGAAGTTCCAGTTTTGTTTAAAGTCCAGCCCCAGCCAATAAATTCTGCTGGCGAGGCTGCATTCTCTCCTGAAGAACTGTTACCCCGTCCTTCTCCCCGCTGCAGTGTAGTCCAATTGGAGCAAATGTTACAGAAATATTTGCAAATCGATCCGTCACAATAATACGATTTACGCAAAAACTCAGGTCTTAATCCTGGCCTCGGGGTGCGCGGTGCGCACTTTACTCTAGGTCCATAGGGTTTGCACCGGGCACAGCAAAACCCATAGGGTTTGCACCGCGCACAGCAAAGACTTGTAGATAGCGGCTCAAAAAATGTGTTGCGCAAGTCATATTCAAGACATCCAAGTGAGGAGTTTTTCAGATGAAATTGAGAGAATTATTAGCAGCAGTTCCCAGCATTTCCTTTGACGCCAAACATCCCGCCCTCGATGCCGAAGTCAAGGGTTTATCCACTAATTCCCACGCTTGTAAGTCGGGGGATTTATTTTTGGGAATGCCGGGAACGCGGGTAGACGGGGGAGATTTTTGGCAAAGTGCGATCGAATCTGGTGCACTTGCCGCCATAATTTCCACCCAAGCAGCCGAGAAAACACCCCCCCAACCCCCCCTTAGCAAGGGGGGGCTAGAAGAGCTTCCTTCCCCCCTTAGCAAGGGGCTAGAAGAGGTTCCCTGCGTCATAGCAGCAGCCGATATGGCTCAAGTTTGCGGTCAAATAGCAACCGCATTTTACGACAATCCAGCTAGCAAATTAAAACTTGTCGGCGTTACCGGGACTAACGGCAAAACTACAACAACTCATTTAATCGAATTTCTGCTCAATCAAATACAGTTGCCGACGGCGATTTTCGGCACGCTTTATACTCGCTGGCCGGGCTTCCAACAAACTGCACTTTACACCACACCTTTTGCGGTTGACCTGCAAAAGCAATTAGCAGAAGCTGTAGTCGCCGGATGCAAATATGGCGTGATGGAAGTCAGTTCCCACGCTTTAGCACAGCAGCGAGTTTTGGGGTGTTCTTTTGAAGTTGCTGTCTTTACAAATTTGACTCAAGACCATCTCGATTATCACCGCGATATGGAAGATTATTTTGAGGCAAAAGCCCTTTTGTTTGGTTCGGATTACCTCAAAAATCGCGCTGTAATTAATATTGACGACCCCTACGGCCAGCGGATATTTGAAACTTTCAATCCCGACCGAGTTTGGAGTTACAGCACAGTTCTGAAAACGGCAGATTTGTATGCTTTTGATTTGCAGTATCAGCCCAATGGAGTTAAGGGAATGCTGCACACTCCCAAGGGCGAAACAGCTTTTTCTTTGCCTTTAGTCGGTCAGTTCAATTTATCAAATATGTTGGCTGCTGTCGGTGCTGTTTTAGGATTGGGTTTAGATTTGTCCGCAGTTGTGGACAAATTATCTCAGTTTTCGGGAGTTCCGGGACGGATGGAACGGGTGCAAATTAGTCCCGACCAAGATATTAGCGTGATTGTGGATTACGCCCACACTCCAGACAGTTTGGAGAACTTGTTGAAGGCGTCGCGGCCGTTTATTCCGGGTCAGATGATTTGCGTGTTTGGCTGCGGCGGCGATCGCGATCGCACTAAGCGCCCGATCATGGGTAAAATCGTTGCAGAATTAGCCGATTTAACTGTTGTTACTTCCGACAATCCGCGCACCGAAAATCCCGATCGCATTTTGGAGGATATTTTAGCAGGAATTCCCGCTGCCGTAAAGCCGATCGCGATCTGCGATCGAGCCTCTGCAATTCGCACTGCTATTATGGACGCTAAACCGGGAGATGGCGTGCTGATTGCCGGAAAGGGACACGAAGATTATCAAATTTTTGGTACCGAAAAAGTCCATTTTGACGATCGAGAACAAGCGCGAGATGCCTTGAAAGCCAGGATGAATTCGCTTAACTGAAGTCGGTTAACTGTTAACGGTTAACTGAAGTCGGTTAACTGTTAACGGTTAGCTGTTCCCTGGGTGCGAAATTTGTTTTATTTTTCAGTATTTCTACTAAGGTAGAATCTGATTTGCACTCTTATTATAAGAATTTGCACTAGATTATAATAAATAGTAAGACAAAAATTTCTAATAAAAAAATAATTATTGCTATGATAGAACTAACTGGCTATCAAATTCTCGCTCGAGTTTACTCAGGCACTCGCACCCTAGTTTATCGCGGAACTCGCCTCTGGGACCAAAAACCTGTAGCCATCAAAGTCTTGCGCAACGAGTATCCCAGCTTCAGCCAACTCTTGCATTTTCGCAATCAATACACGATCGCCAAAAACCTGAATTTGCCCGGAATCATCCAAACCTACAGCTTGGAAGCCTACCGGAACGGCTATGCGCTGATTGTGGAAGACTTCGGGGGAATTTCTCTGAAGGAATGGACGGGGAAAGGGAAAACCGTTCCTTCTCTGGTTGAGTTTTTCCAAATTGCGATCGACCTGAGCAATACATTAGATCTACTTTACCGCCACCGCATCATTCACAAAGACATTAAACCCACCAACATCCTCATTAATCCTGAGACTAAACAGGTCAAACTCATTGACTTTAGTATTGCATCATTGCTGCCGCGAGAGACTCAAATGCTGATGAGTCCCAAAGTGATGGAAGGAACACTCAGCTATTTATCTCCCGAACAAACAGGAAGAATGAATCGCGGCCTCGACTACCGCACAGATTTCTATTCTCTCGGTGTCACCTTTTACGAGTTGCTGACAGGAAAATTGCCATTTCAATCCAGCGATCCGATGGAAGTGATCCACTGTCATATTGCCCACCACCCGCCATCGGTACGTGAAATTAATCCCCAAATTCCCCTTGTCCTCTCGGCAATTGTCAGCAAATTGATAGCCAAAAGTGCCGAATCTCGGTATCAGAGTGCATTAGGGCTGAAAGCCGATTTAGAAAATTGTTTGCAGCAAATCAATGAGACAGGTAAAATAGAGAGTTTTGCCATTGGGAGGCAGGATTTTTGCGAGCGCTTTATCATACCAGAAAAACTCTACGGCAGAGCAACCGAAGTCGCTGCATTATTAGCAGCATTCGATCGAGTAGCAAACCCCTCTAGCTCTCGTTCCCAGGCTCTTCTGGGGAACGATAGAAACGGTTCAAAAGAAGACTCTCCCTTGATTGAGGGGAGCTCGGGTGACTCGAATTTATCCCGCAGCGAAATGATGCTAGTTGCCGGATTTTCTGGCATTGGGAAAACCGCTGTAGTCAACGAAATCCACAAACCCATAGTTCGCCAACGCGGTTATTTCATCAAAGGCAAATACGACCAATTCCAACGCAACATTCCCTTTAGTGCTTTTGTGCAAGCATTCCGAGATTTAATGGAGCAATTACTCTCAGAAAGTGACGCTGAACTCGAACAATGGCAAAGAAAAATTATCACTGCTGTTGGCGAAAACGGTCAAGTTATTGTAGAAGTAATTCCCGAACTCGAACGAATTATTGGCAAACAACAGCCTGTCTCTGAACTTTCGGGAAGTGCCGCAGAAAACCGTTTTAATTTACTTTTCCAAAAATTTATCTCTGTGTTTGCTACACAAGAACATCCCTTAGTGATTTTTTTGGATGATTTGCAATGGTCAGATTCAGCATCCCTGAAGCTGTTGCAAGTGTTGATGAGTGAAAAAGATAGTCAGAATTTGCTGGTAATTGGGGCATATCGAGATAACGAAGTATCCCCGGCTCATCCATTTATGTTGGCAGTAGCAGAGATGGAAAAATCCCAAGTAACGGTAAATACTATTACCTTGGAACCTCTGAGTCAAGTCGATATTAACGATTTGATAGCAGATACGCTCTCGTGCGATCGCATTCTTGCTCAGCCATTAACCGAGTTAGTTTATCACAAAACCAAAGGCAATCCATTTTTTGCCACGCAATTTCTCAAAGCGCTACAGGAAGATGGGCTGATTGTGTTTAACCCCACCCCCCTTTCATCCCCCCTTACCAAGGGGGGACAGAGGGGGGTAACAGGAGGGTGGCAGTGCGATATTGCCAAAGTCAAAGCCCTAACTATCGCCTCGGATGTGGTGGAGTTTATGGCGGTGCAATTGCAGAAGTTGCCGCCAGAAACTCAGGAAGTGCTGAAGTTGGCTGCGTGCATTGGAGCGCATTTTGATTTGAATACATTGGCGGTAGTCAGCGAGAAGTCGCCAGAAGAAACTGCTGCAGATTTGTGGAAATCATTGCAAGAAGGATTCATCTTACCAACCAGTGAAATTTACAAGTTTTATCTAGGGAAAGAAGAGCGGAAAAGCACCCCCACCTTGCCAAATACCACCGCTCAATTACCTCACTACAAATTTCTACACGATCGGGTTCAGCAAGCTGCTTATTCATTAATTCCCGATGACCAAAAGCAAGCAACCCATCTCAAAATAGGAGAGTTGCTTCTACCGAATTTCTCCGAAGTTGAAAGAGGAGAAGAAGTATTCGATATTATTAATCATTTTATCATTGCCTCTGAGTTAATAACGCAGCAGGAAGAACGAACTAAGTTAGCTAAGATTAGTCTCTTTGCCGGGCAGAGAGCAAAACTCTCAACTGCTTATGAATCGGCGATAAAATATTTAGCGTTCGGTTTAAGTTTCCTACCCAGTAATAAATGGGAATCTGCTTATGAATTGACATTTATTGTCTACTTGGAAAGTATTGAGACTGAGTTTTTGGGTGGCAGCTTTGACCGAGCTGAAAATTTAGTAAAAATATGTTTTAGCAATGCTAAATCTAGTCTCGATCGAGCAAAAATTATTGCTATTCAGCTAACTCATTATCAAAATAAGGCACTTTATCAAAAGGCTATCCAGGTAGGAATTGAAGGGCTGAGACTGTTAGGCTTAGAACTGTCGATTATGCCAAACGAAGCGGAGTTAGAAGCGATGGCTCTGGCAGTTAAAAAAACCTTAAATCAGCGCGCCGTTGCAGGACTGATCGACGCACCGCTCATTGTCGATGAAGAACGCCAGATGCAGATCAAACTGCTAATGAACATGGTACCGCCCACTTACCTGACTAATCAGGAGTTATTAGTGTTGGTTGTTTTACACATGACCAATCTCTGTTTGCAATACGGGAATACCAATGTGGCGGGTTTTGTTTATGTTTGGTATGGGACAATTCTTTGCCAACGCTTTCAAGACTATGAATTGGGCTATGAGTTTGGACTTTTAGGGTTGAAGGTGAATGAAAAATTTAATAACACCACCCTGAATGGCAAAATTTATATGTCCTTCGGCAACTTTATCAACCATTGGCGCAAGCACGTTAGTTCTAATCTTGCTCTGCAACAAGCTGCTTATCAGGGGGCAATGGAGGTAGGCGATTTTTCTTGGTGTCATCACAGTGCTCTGTTCAGTTTCTGGCAACAGGCGATCGTCTCCAGCGATATTCACAGTTTGCTGGCCCGACATGAAAAGTACATCAGCTTTGCCGAACGGACGGAGATTACGACAGCCTTTGCCCTAATTCTTCAGTGCAAGCTGCTAGAGAATTTGCAAGGGCTAACGATAGGGAAGTACAGCCTTAGCTCTGAAACATTTGATGAAGAGTCTGCGCTAGCAACGTTCAATGAAATTGGCTATGGCTATGGCAGTAGCACTTACTATTTCGCTAAAGCCTTTTTGTTTTTCACCTATTGTGAGTATGCTAAGGCTTATGAAATGTTAGTAGCGGCGGCCGAGTTTTCTAATACACTCTATGGGCAATTTCAACCTGTCCTGCATTGTTTTTATCAGTCTTTGAGTCTATTGCAACTTTATGGGGTAGCAGCCCAGAAACAACCAAAAGATTATCAACAAGTTATTCAGAAGAATCGGGAACAACTTCAAGTTTGGGCAGACAACAGTCCTGAAAACTGTCTGTCCAAATTTCTGCTTTTAGAGGCGGAGATGGCTCGTGTTGCTCAAGAAAAATGGCAGGCTGCTGAGTTGTACGATCGCGCCATTCAACTCGCTCAAGAAAACCAATTTCTCAACGAAGAAGCCCTCGCCCACGAACTCGCCGCTAAATTCTACCTCGACTGGGGCAAAGAAAAAGTCGCTGCCGGCTATATGCAGGAAGCCTACTATTGTTACGCCCGCTGGCGAGCAAAAGCGAAAACCGATGACCTAGAAAAACGTTATCCCCATCTGCTGCGCCCCATCTTACAAGAGGCAGCCGTGCCCCTCACTATTTTTGAAACCCTCTCCACGCTCACCAATACCACCTCCTCTATTTCTTCGAGCAGCCAGCAAATTACCTCAAGCACCTCCATCAACCATGCTCTAGATTTTTCGACCCTGCTGCAAATCTCTCAAGTCATCTCTAGCACGATCGACATGGATGAATTGGTGCAAATTCTTACCCAAACCATGCTACAAAACTCCGGAGCCGATCGCTGTGTACTCATGCTCTACCGAGATCGACAATGGCAAGTGCGGGCGATGGCTACCTGGGAACACATTAGCCTGCAAAGGTCACCCCTAGAGAACAATCCCACTGTTCCGGTTAAATTAATTCAGTATGTCAAAAACACCCTAGCAACAGTTGCCATCGATCACCTCAAAACCGATCTGCCTGTGATTGACGATTATTTAGAGCACCACCAACCGGAGAGTTTGCTGGGCTTGCCAATTCTAAATCAGGGGAATTTGATCGGCATTTTGTATCTAGAAAATCGCATAACCAGTGGGGTGTTTAGTCACGATCGCCTCCTAGTGCTGAATTTTCTCTCTAGCCAAGCGGCGATCGCTCTGGAGAATGCCCGCCTTTATCATCAAGTGCAGCAGACTTTGAATGAACTTCAGCAAGCTCAGATGCAAATGATCCAAAGTGAAAAGATGTCAGCATTAGGTAATCTAGTGGCCGGGGTGGCCCATGAAATCAACAACCCCGTTGGTTTTATTGCCGGGAACCTTAATGAAGCTAATGCTGGAGTCCAAGATTTAATTGATTATTTGCGTCTCTATCAAGAAAAGTTTCCTCAACCAGGAGCAGAATTGATTGAGAAAGCAGAGGAAATAGATTTAGATTATCTAGTACAAGATTTACCCAAGATGTTGAGTTCCATGAAAATAGGGTGCGAGCGCATCAAAAACATCAGCACCTCCCTCCGCACTTTCTCTCGCGCCGATACAGCACATAAAGTTGAGGCAAATATCCACGAAGGACTCAATAGCACTTTAATGATTTTACGTCATCGCCTGAAAGCTAACGACAAGTATCCTGAAATTCAAATCATTAAAGAGTACGGCAATATTCCCAAAGTCAAATGTTATTTGGGACAATTAAACCAGGTATTTATGAATTTGCTGGCAAATGCGATCGATGCCTTAGAACAATCCAATCAAGGACGAAATTTTGCCTATCTTCAAGCCCATCCCAATCAAATCACTATTCGGACGAAAGTGGAAGGTGAACGGGTAAAAATTTCCATCGCCGATAACGGAAACGGAATGTCGGAAGAGGTAAAAAATCGTATCTTCGACCATCTATTTACCACTAAAGACGTGGGCCAAGGGACTGGGCTGGGACTGGCGATCGCGCGTCAAATTGTAGAAGAAAAACACGGCGGAAAACTGAGTTGTATTTCTGTACTGGGAGAAGGAACGGAGTTTGTCATTGAGATTTTAATTGATTAAAACTAATAGACATCGTGCAAAAGTCTATCTTGCGATATCAAAAAGTAGGTCGGAAAGCGGAAAATTAACTAACAGCTAAATTCAACATTAATTTACAGGCAAAAACTCAGCATTTATCGGGCTTTTGCAACTGTTTGTGATGGCGGAAACTTCTTTTGCCGAAGGCATTCCATAATTTTAGCACCTGATACATATTTAGGCTATTTTGTCAATGCGTAAGTCCTATTTGATTGCAGGCCGGACTGTTTATGATTGCGGGCCACTACACCTAGGGAGCTAGCTCCCTGATTCTCCTCCGTTTATTCTGCTTGACTTCATTTCAAGTTGACATTAGGCAAAAAATACTGATAAACTAGACTCCAGTATCTATACCAAGGGACTTTGACATTGCATCAATACGACTTTATATATCGCTTTCTGAAAATGGCTGCTATCAATGTAGTCTCGAATATTACAATACCCTTATCGGGTGCAATCAGCGTAGCTTTCCTGGGACACCTGTCAAACATTAGTTATTTAGCAGGGGTGGCATTAGGTGCTATTTTGTTTGATTTTCTCTACGAAAGTTGTTCTTTTATCAAGTCAGGAACAACTGCAATTACATCTCAAGCAGTTGGACGAGATGACCGAGAAGCCATACTTCTAGCAGGGCTACAAAATGGTTTAATCGCTTTGGGATTGGGTATGCTTTTTCTGCTGCTGCAATACCCTTTGGGGAAGCTAGGCTTTATGTTGTTGAACGCTACTCCCGATGTGCAACTTGCCGGTATTACTTATTTTAATAGTCGGATTTGGGGAGCGCCCGCGGCTTTCCTCAACTTAGTGTTAGTTGGATGGTTTCTTGGAAGAGAACAAAACCGCAAAGTTCTTTTCCTCACTATTATTGGGAATGTTGCTAATGTTGCACTGAATTACCTTTACATTGTCCTTTGGGATTGGTCAAGCATGGGGGCGGGATTGTCGCAGGCTATTAGCCAGTATATAACCTTATTTGTAGCGCTTGTGATGATTGGTCGTGAATTTTCCTTAAAAGAAATAGGTAGTTTAACAGGAAAAGTCCTAAATTTCTCCGCATTGCAAACTGCTTTTGTTCTGAATGGCAATCTATCTGTTAGGTCTATAGTTATCGTATCTATTTTTATCCTTTTCAATGCTTTTAGTGCAACATTGGGGACTGAGGTTCTGGCTGAAAATGTTTTACTCCTCCAAATAGTAGCATTAAGTATGTATATGTGTGATGGAGTAGAATACGCTACTGTAACTTTAATCGGTAACTTTCAAGGTCAAGGAACAACAGATAAATTTGTGCCACTTTTGCAAATTGCATTAGCAACTAATCTGGTGATTAGTTTAGTAGTTGGGCTAGCTGCTGTCTTTTTTACTGACCCTATATTTCATCTGTTCACTAGCCATTCAGAATTGATAGAAGCAATTAAAATTTATATCCTTTGGATACCCGTTGTTGTAGCGGGCGCGGGAGTTGCTTATGTTCTAGATGGATATTTTTCTGGCTTGGGTGAGGGTTCTGCTGTACGCAATACGTACTTGGTCAGTGGCTTACTGGGACTTATCTTTCTATGTTTATCAACATTTTATTTTCATAGCAATCATTATTTATGGTTAGCTTTATCCGTATTTATGTTATCTTGCACGTTAGTTTCGGGAATACAGATACCTATGACATTGCAATCAAATGAGGAAAAGGAGCCTGTCGCCAACTCATAATTTAATTTATCTTGAAAAGACCGCCAAAACTATCATTGCCCTGTAGTATCTTGGACTGTTACAATTATTGTGACGAATTATATTCATTTTTTCGTAAATGAATATAAAAAAAACTGTGAAATAAGAAATACAAATGAAATACAGAAAATTGGGTAACAGCGAATTGCATATTTCTGAAATCAGTCTGGGTTCCTGGGGTATTGGTGAGGGTGTAGAACAGCAAAATGCAGAGGCTTGCATTTACAAAGCCTTTGACGTTGGTATTAACTTCATTGACACTTCTAATTCTTATGCGGCTGGTGGCGCTGAGTCATTTCTAGGGGAAGTATTACAAGGAATTGAGCGATCGTCGTATATCCTAGGGACCAAGGTCTTCTTTCCCACATCACCTACTGACCAAGGACTGTCCGCAGCCCAGATCGGAAAACAAATCGATGCTTCTTTAAATCGATTGCGTACCGATTATGTTGACCTGTATCAATGTCATCGCTACGATCCGAACACACCTTTGGAGGAAACAATGACGGCACTCACTGAGGTAGTGCGTCAGGGAAAAGCTCGTTACATCGGCTTTAGCGAGTGGAGTCCAGAGCAAATTCAATCTGCGTTCAATATTGCTGGTGTTGAACGCTTTGTTTCCAGTCAGCCTCAGTATTCTATGCTGTGGCGCACACCGGAAGCTGAAGTCTTTCCATTGTGTGCAGCTAATGGTATTGGTCAGATTGTTTGGTCGCCATTAGCTCAAGGTGTACTTACAGGCAAATACCAGCCAGGACAAGTTCCACCTCAAAATTCTCGCGCTGCAAATGAAAAAATGAATTGGTTTTTGCTGGAGGAGTTGTTTAGCGATCGCATTCTAACAGCAGTAGAGAAACTGAAACCCATTGCCCAAGACTTAGGGTTGAGTATGCCACAGTTAGCCCTGGCTTGGGTACTGCGGTCTGAGTACGTATCTTCAGCCATTATCGGTGCTAGTCGTCCGGAACAAATTGTTGATAACGCTGCTGCATCAGGAGTACAACTGGATGCGGACGTATTGGCAGCAATTGACCAGGTACTGGTATCAGTGGTTCACAAGTAAGGTTGACATCTCCCCTCGCTGGAAGCAAGGGGATTTAAGCGGATGTTGCGTAGCGGGTCTAGAAGACCCGCTACGCAACGATTACCGAAAACCTGGGTTTAAAGCCCCGTCCTTTTAGGACGGCTTTTCTTTTTATAGCCACAAACTGCTATAAAGTGCTAGAATGTTTGCATGATAGCACTAGAGTACAAGTTAAACGGTAAGCCAGCACAATATCGGGTCATCGACGACATGATCCGAACCGCTCAGTTTATCCGAAACAAGGCTCTACGCTATTGGATGGATAATCAAAACGTTAAGCTGTCAGACCTCTACAAACAATGCGCCATATTGGCGTGTGAGTTTGCATGGGCCCGAAAACTTAACTCAATGGCACGTCAGGCTTCGGCTGAATGTGCCATTTTTGCTATCCAACGTTTCTTCGCTAATTGCAAAGCCAATAAACCTGGAAAGAAAGGATATCCGCGATTTAAGAAGTGCGCGCGCTCTGTGGAGTACAAAACATCAGGATGGAAGCTTTCTTCTGACAAAAGAAGTCTGACTTTTACCGACGGTTTTGCAGCAGGTACTTTTAAATTAGTCGGTTCTCGCAACTTGCACTTCTATGCTCCTGACGAGATGCGAGCGAGTTCGGGTTGTCCGTCGGGCTGATGGCTACTACGCCCAGTTTTGCGTCAACGTAAAACGGACAGAGGAAGTTAATCCAACAGGTAAGGCTATAGGTATCGACGTTGGGTTGAATCACTTTCTGACTGACAGTAACGGAGCAACCGTTCCTAATCCTCGCCATCTGCGTAAAAGCGAGAAGGCACTTCGGAGAGCCGCGCGAAAAGTCTCTAAAAAGAAGAAGGGGTCAGCCAATCGCAAGAAGGCTATCAACAAACTAGGGAGAAAACACCTCAAAGTCAGTAGGCAGCGTAAAGACTTCGCCATCAAGACGGCGTTGTGCGTAGTGAAATCTAGCGATTTCATCGCCTACGAAAATTTGCAGGTTAAAAACATGGTGAAAAACCGCAAACTTGCTAAGTCAATCAGCGATGCAGCTTGGAATCAGTTTGCTCAGTGGTTGCAATATTTAGGGAAAGTGTACGGAAAGACGGTTGTTGCTGTCGCTCCTCAATATACATCCCAAGACTGTTCGGGTTGTGGCAGCGCGGTTAAAAAGTCGTTATCGGTTAGGACTCATATCTGTAATTGCGGAACCGTATTAGACCGCGACCACAATGCCGCGCTGAATATTTTAGCGAAGGCTCTACGGCAAACAGGAATTGAAATAAATACGGCGGGGCACGCCGGAATTAACGCTTGGGGACAGACCGACCTCTACTCGTTGGTGGTGACACCAACGGGCAAGCCGACTGGTTGAACCAAGAATCTCCGTGCGTTTACGCCGGAGAGTGTCAAGATATGATTTATCTAGTCGTCTAAACAAATCAAATCGTTGTGGAAGTGTCAAGGCTTCCCTACCCACCTCGGCTAGGTTAATACCTAGCTGTGTCGCTACTTTTCTCATAATGTTGGCAGCGCCATTACAGTCAGCGTCAACCAAAATTCCTTGAGATGTTTTGTACATACCGCGCTCAACTCTGACACCTGACGCTCTCCATCCTTTGGGTTTTTCACCATGTCTCGGCAGAGAATCACCATCCAGAAATGAGGCTTTACTTGTGTTAGCTTCCTCAGTAATTGTGAGGATTATTCCGTACTCCAAGCCAAGTTGTTTTAGGCGCTCAATTAATCGCCCCGTGGGAATAACAACAAAATTATGATTGTTGCGTTTTCCCATGTCAGAACGCTGTTTCTGTCCCTCGTTCCAACCAATAACAAGATTGCCAATGCGGTCGCTAAGACACCCGTTAATGATAAATCTTGCTGTTTTGTTGACAGCGTCACGCATCTGGTTATTACGCTGGCGCTGTACCCGGTCAAGGTTAGAGTCCCAGTAAAAATCCGACTTTCCTTGCTTATACTTGGCAACTAGGCGGCAATAACCTTGATTCATTGACTTGAGCTTACGCCCATCAATAATGAGGCTCTTGCCGCGAGTTGAAATACCTGTTAACCAGTTTGTTCCTCCGCGATCAAAACTCCAAGCCTGTGAGTAGTCAAGGTTGGGATTGCTGGTAATTACTGTCTTTTCGTCATCTATCACCCAATCAATCCACAGTTCGCCATAACTGGGACGAATTGTTACTTCCTTGACCCAGTCCGAATCAATGAACTCTGGCAGAGGCAATGCAATATCAGTAATTAGATGTGGCTTGGTTTGTCTGCTAATTGATGGGTAAAAACATCCATCTTTGTAATTCAAAGCTTGACGGGGAAAAGTAACAATCCCTAAGCCGCCTTTCTTTCTATATTTTAGCAACGAAGGTCTGTCAACTTCTCCTCTGTAGTAGAGATTAACTAAACCGTTGTAGCTCACAATCGACTCACCAATAGTCTTGAGGGTTTGCTGTGCTGACTGAGCCGCCATCGCCTTGTAGTGAGGATTCTCCTTAAGAACCTTGTCCAGTTCAGGATAAAAAGTCTGGCACTTGTAGGTTTTCCAACCGTAGCAAAGTTCGTCTTCACGCCAGTAAGTCCTGAACGCATTCTCTTGTTGTTCGAGTTGTGCGTAGTGGCTTTGACGGGTATGGTAAACAGCACAATTGATTAGGCTGTTAGCGTGTTCGCACTGGTCAACCCAAAAGGCTTTTTCTTCTTCGTTGAACTTAGCTTCGATTGGAATTGTTCTATACAACCTGTCATCACCTCCTGTAGTTAAGTATCTGATCTGCTATTGAAAATCAACGTAGCAAATAATGGAGACATTAGGCTAAAGCCTATAAGTCATTTTCATCCCCTAGCTAAAAGCACAGGGGTTCTCAACTTCTGCGATGTTTCGATAGGTTTTATTCTTTTACTAGCGTCTCCATAATTAATTGAGCCGCCAGCTTGTGTCCAGCAACATTCCAATGAGAATCTATATCAAAATAGAGTTTCTCATTTTCACTGTGATGTCTAAATGCTTCCGTTAAATCGACACAGACAGTATTCTTTGACTTTGCTAGTTGACATAATTGCTGATAAGCATTGTGTTCTATATCAAGATAGTCAATGCCGCTGGGAAATAGTTTTATGTACTCCTTGATATTAGCTGATTCTTTTGTAGGAATCAAAAAAATAAAGAGTTGAGTGTTAGTTGAATTTGCGATTTCTATCAACCGTAAAATCGCTGACTCCACCTGGGTTTTAGCCGTTGATGTCAGATAGTCGCTACTCACACCAATACCACCCATGTAATAACCCTCTAAACCAAGTCTCTCCGGATTGTAAAAAAAGAAACCTTTTTCAGACATTTTTCCGTCGGATTGATTGTTAGATTTATTTCTCGTTTCTTTATAAAAACCTATAAGTTGATATAAAAATGTTTTCTTATACCATGCTAATGACTCATATTTATTCACACCACTAAGCTCATAGAAATTTTTCAATTCTTCTGAAGAATTTAAATTTTTAAAATCATTAGAATATAAAGATAAAATTGCCATCTTAGGTTGATATTTTATCACCCAGTTGCGAAACAATATTTCGTATTGTTCAATTCCATAACCAGGTATTCCTAAATTAATTACAGATTGCTCAAGTCCTGCTTCTACAAGTGAAGGAAAAGTTTTTTCTTGTTCTAAGAATAGCCCCCAAGTAAAGGAATCTCCCAAAAAATAAATATCAGACTCAGCATAATCTTTGTTGCGATTACGAAACCCATATTTATCGGTATTAATGGCTACATTTGCTCCACCTCCTTCCTCCCAAAAATTATGCATACTTCGCAAATTGTTTGGTTTAGCTTTGAAACCAAGCTGTGCATCAGGCTCCAAAAAACCATGATGAAAATCATGCATAAAAACAAGAGTTTTAGGAACAGCAACTCCTGTGGCAACAGCAAACCCTTCAACTATCAACAGCCCAACTAGAACTCCAGCTAGAATGAGTAGCAGGTTTTGCAACCAAGACTTGAGCCTTTTCATGAATTGCTCCCGGATTTAGAACAAGGTGTAGATAAATGGTGCGATCGCAGAAGATTGAGCAAAAACAATCAATGCTCCTAAGGAAACTAAGGTGACAATCAAGGGGATTAGCCAGTAATTTCTTTGCTGGTTGAGAAATCCACCCAAGTCTTTGAGAAAATCCAAAGTGTCTTTTAGCATTAGAAGGGCTTCTCCATACTTTCTTTAGTTTTGATTTGGCTGGTCAACGCATAACTAGATAAGTTCGGCTCGAAACTCCGCCTCATTGTGTCTTGATTGAGCAGCCGCTTGATTAGTGCCATAGGGCAGATAATCACATAGAAAACTATGCCAAGAATCAACCGCGTTTGTATCCATCCTAAAACCAGTCCAATCCTCATCCAGATTTGGTAAACAAAATTTAAAGTTGCTGGGGCCACGATAGCCCAAATACCGAGAAATATACCAATAATCCACGGCAATACTGGCAGAGAATGATGGCGGAAAACGGGTAAGATAAGACCAAATATAACCGCTACAATTGCACCCCCAATAAGTCCAAATTCACGTAATCCTTTGTTGTCAAGTTCTTTGATTTGCTCCATATTAATCTAATTCAAACTCCTTTTTCCAAGAATCATCCTGTGTCTGAGTTGGCTGTTCTGATTTGGCTAATAAGAAATTTTCTAGAACTAAATAGTCCATCTCAGTTCTCAGAAAACACCGATAGGCATCTTCTGGAGTACAAACAATCGGCTCACCACGAATATTAAAAGAAGTGTTTATGAGCATACCACACCCAGTTCGTGCCTGAAAATGGCGAATTAACTCGTAGTAACGGGGATTCGTTTCCTGGTGAACTGTTTGAATCCGAGCCGAATAATCAACGTGAGTAACTGCTGGAATCTGAGAACGCTTGATGTTTAACTTATCGATCCCAAACAGTTGTTCCTGCTGTTGGGTCATGGGAAAACGAAATTCTTCTTTGATTGGTGCTACCAGCAACATATAGGGGCTAGGACGGTCAATGTTAAAGTAGTATCCTACTTTTTCGGCTAAGACTGAAGGAGCAAAAGGACGGAAAGATTCTCGATATTTAATTTTCAGGTTCATCACAGACTGCATTTTAGGATTGCGAGGATCGCCAATAATCGAACGACTCCCCAAAGCACGGGGTCCAAACTCCATCCGTCCAGAGAACCAACCGACGACCTTACCCTGCTCTAAAATTGTGGCTAGGTGAGGCATGAGTTCGCGATCGTCAAGTTGTTGATAACGCGCATTAACTGAATTGAGATACGAAAGAATCTCGGCTTCACTAAAGCTAGGACCGAGATAGCTACCCCGCATGGAATCACCATCTTTGGGGAGGCGTGCTTTTTCATGGTACTGATGCCAAACAGCTAAGGCGGCTCCTACTGCACCACCGGCGTCTCCAGCCGCCGGTTGAATCCAAATATCTTTGTAGTGCGTTTCTCGCAAAATTCGTCCGTTAGCGACGCAATTCAGGGCAACACCACCGGCTAAACAGAGATAATCAGTATTTAGTTCTTGTTTAATATTTCTGGCTAGACGGAGAACCACTTCTTCAGTTACTCGTTGAATGGAACTGGCCAAATCCATTTCTTTTTGAGTAATTTTGCCCTCGGGTTGACGGGGTGGTGCGCCAAATAGAGTATGAAACTTATGATTAGTCATGGTTAATCCAACTGTGTAGTTGAAGTAATCCATATTCAACCGAAAAGTACCATTATCTTTGATATCTATTAGATTGTTCAAGATGTGGTCTACATATTTTGGTTCACCGTAGGGAGCTAAACCCATGAGTTTGTACTCTCCTGAATTAACTTTAAAACCTGTGTAGTACGTGAAGGCTGAATAGAGCAAACCAAGGGAGTGAGGAAAACGAATTTCCCATTGGGGTGTGAGTTGATTTCCTTCACCCAACCAAACCGAGGTAGTTGCCCACTCACCTACACCGTCCAAGCAAAGTACACCA
Source organism: Microcoleus sp. C2D2 (assembly GCF_036702495.1). NCBI lineage: Bacteria > Bacillati > Cyanobacteriota > Cyanophyceae > Oscillatoriales > Microcoleaceae > Microcoleus > Microcoleus sp. C2D2. The sequence goes on from NZ_JAUBTO010000015.1 coordinate 42,877, forward strand.
GCACGTTGATATGGACTGGGAAAAAATGCTGAAGCCGCATGGGCTTGATGGTGTTCGGTAAACAAGAGAGGGGGTAATTCAGCGCTTGTGCATCCTGCTAGTTTTGCTAACTCTTTTTTGAGGACTATCTTGAGATACAGCTTTTCTTTGAGCCAAATTGGCATCGCAGTAATAAAAGAGCCTATCCCCTCTGGCGCATAGGCTAAATAGGTTTCCAACAGACGCTCAAACTTGATTAATGGCTTGTCATAAAAAACAATTTGCTCTACCTCTTTTAAGGAGAGCGCTGCCTGTTTTAAACAGTAGGCGATCGCCTGTCCAGGAAAACCAGCATCATGCTTTTTTCGCGAAAAGCGTTCTTGTTGAGCAGCGGCAACAATTTCTCCATCAACCACTAAAGCGGCGGCGCTGTCGTGATAGTAAGCTGAAATTCCTAAAATGTGCATCTCAATAACTTTAAATTTAAACAAGTCTAAGTAGGTGGACAGGGAAAAAATAAAGGCGTTGCTGAAATGGTAATGATTTAAGTAGTTGACACTCCGGGCGCCTGAAGGCGGGAGGATTCTTGGATCGGCCAGTCGAACTTATCTCTGTTTTGTCACCACCAGCGAGTAGAGATCGGTCTGTCCCCAAGCGTTTATTTCGGCGTGCCCCGCCGTATTTAAAAGGATTCCTGCCTGCTTTAATCCTTTCTGCAAAATATTGATTCCAGCATTACGATCGCGATCTAACGTTGTACCGCAACCACAAATATGAGTGCGAGTTGACAGCGTTTTTTTAACCAAATTGCCACAATTTGAACACATTTGAGAAGTGTACTGAGGTGCAACAGCAATTACTGTTTTTCCGTATATTTTCCCAAAATATTCCAGCCACTGAGCAAACTGATTCCAAGCTGCATCGCTAATTGATTTAGCAAGCTTGTGGTTCTTGACCATATTCTTAACCTGAAGGTCTTCGTAGGCTACAAAATCGTTAGATTTTACCGCGCACAGCGCCGTCTTAATGGCGAAGTCTTTACGCTGCCTAGCGACCTTCAGGTACTTTCTTCCTAACTTGTTGATAGCTTTTTTCCGATTGCTAGAGCCTTTCTTTTTTCGAGAAACTCGTCTCTGCAATCTTTTCAAAGCTTTTTCGCTTTTTCGGAAATGCCGAGGGTTTGTAACCGTTTCACCATCGCTATCGGTATAAAAATGGTTGAGTCCCACGTCTATTCCAATAGCTTTACCAGTAATAATAGGTTCCTCTTTTCGCTCCACGTTGATACAAAATTGGGCGTAGTATCCATCAGCACGACACACAATTCTGATCCGTTTTATCTCATCGGGTGCATAAAAATGCAAATCCCGATTGCCGATTAGTTTAAACTTTCCCGCTGCGAAACCGTCTTTGAGAGTCAAACATCTTTTATCGGCAGAAAGCGCCCAACCAGAAGTTTTGTATTCGACGGATCTAGTGTGTTTTTTAAACTGCAGGTATCCCTTTTTTCCTGGCTTCTTCGCCTTGCAATTAGCAAAGAAACGTTGGATAGCAAAAATGGCACGCTGGGCCATCGCTTGACGTGCCATCGAGTTAAGCTTGCCTGCCCACTCAAACTCCTTCGCCATAACAGCACATTGTTTGTACAAATCAACGAGTTTAACTCCTTGATTGTCCATCCAATATCTAAGAGTTTTATTTCGGACAAATTGAGCTGTTCGGATCATCTCGTCGATGACCCGATATTGCTCTACTTTGCCTGTCAATTTGAACTCTAGTGTTATCATGCAATTAGTTTACCACACCTACGAATGCTTTTCTTATTTATGTGTTTATTTAATAAATTTTTACAGTTATAAAGGAAATTAAAGCCGTCCTAGAAGGACGGGGCTTTAGACCCAGTTTCTTGGTAAGCTGTTCGACATTCAAACTGCACTATTTGTGGGCCAGACCCCATACTGCAAGGGGTTGAGGCAATAAATTTAAATGACTAACAGCTTATGAATCGCTCCGTTATCTTGGACTCGGACACGAATCCGTCGAGTCTTGGCAAACTCTTGTGCAACAAGACGAGCTTGCTTATCTATGATTTTGATGTAGCTTTCACTGGTAAAAGAGCCAATCACCAATACGATTCTCTTGCGGCAGGCACGTTTCCAGGTACTCAATATCAACGGCTTGCCAACGCGCTTTTCCTCCACGCCCTGGATCCTCCCATAATCCTCCGAGTCCCTTCTTTTCCCACCGATGAATCGCCTCGCGCACCGTTTGCGGATGCCAATTGAAGTAGTTGACGATTTTCTCCACGTACCATCCTTGAGCAATGAGCCTTAGTGCTCCGGCTCTATCTTTTACCCTTTGCGGTACTGTACTCGCCTTCCTCATCTCAAATAACGTTCTGTCTTCTTCTGCTTTGAGGAAAATTCTCAGTCGCGCACCCATGACTCATTACCTAGCTACAACTGTTGCCTAGTTTACCTATCTTTACATACTTCAGTCTTTTCAGCCCGACCTACTTAAGAACTATTTTAGACTTAGGCGTTCTCCCTGGAAACTCAAGAAGATAAGTAGGTAGGCGGGATTAAACTGAACCATGTAACAGTATGTAAATATTCCTCTGTCAGCCACGCTTAGGGCTAAGGAGACTTTACAATCGTTTACATAGTTGCTTTTTACACCGCCTACCTACTTAGACAAGTTTACAATGTAATAGCGTTCGTGTATGATTTACTCGTCAAGATAGAAATGAGCTTCTATGGATAGCCTGACTAATAAGGAAGTGGTTAGACAGTTTTTTGAAATCTATAACAATCAAGATTACGAAGCGGCGTACAAATATATTGCGCCGAATTATATAGATCGTGGGCTACCTCAAGTGCGAAGCGTCGAGGATGCGATTGAGATATTGAAGGCAACTCACAAAGCCTTTCCAGATATCAAAGTGGTGATTGACGATCTGATTGAGGAAAATGACAAAGTTGTATTTCGAGGTCACTTTACAGGTACGCACCTAGGTGAGTTTGTTGGTATGGCTTCCAGTAGAGTGAAAGTAGAATTTGAGGCGTTAGAGATCTTCAAGATTGAGAACCAGAAGATTACGGAATCTTGGGGATATTGGCCCCTTTCGGCAATTGTAAGCCAGATTCGGGCTTCTGAGAAGTTTTAGCCGTAATTCTATGTGTGTAATACATTTGATTCGGAAGCTTGAGAATGAATTTAGAAAAACAAACTCCCATAGCTAAGCAAGATCCCCCAATTTGGTTAAAAGTATTAGTAATTTTCCTAATTGGGGTAGGGATCTTCTTTCGCTTTGCCCATTTGGATCGAAAGGCGATCTGGTACGATGAAGCTTTTACCCTCCTAGCGATTTCTGGTCATACTGTCACTGAAGTACAACAAGAAGTTCTTAATGAGGGCGTAGTTCCTGTGGCGGCCTTGGATAGATATCAACACATTAACGCAGACCGAGGCGTCAGTAATACTGTTCGCTATCTAATGACCTCAGACCCACAGCATCCTCCCTTGTACTATACGATGGTGAGATTGTGGGCGCAAGTATTTGGGGATTCAACAGCTGGGGTGAGGAGTTTCTCAGCGGCGATGAGTCTATTGATATTTCCCAGCGTGTATTGGCTGTGTTTAGAGTTATTCGAGTCAAAAGCTGTGGGATGGGTGGCGATCGCTCTAATGGCTGTTTCTCCCTTGCAGATTTTCTTAGCTCAAGATGCACGCCAGTACGGTTTGTGGATGGTAACAATTCTAGTATGCAGTGCTGCCTTGTTGAGGACTCTCCGACGGGAAACTTTCTTGAACTGGGCAATATATGGCTTGACCCTAGCTGTGGGACTGTATACTCATTTATTTACTGCTTTAGTAGCAATAGCTCATGGCATTTACGTGGCTTCTCAACAACGCTTTCGCTTTAACAAAACTCTTGCCAATTATCTGTTCGGAACTACAGTTGGGCTATTTATTTTTCTTCCTTGGATATTTGTATTTATCGCTCATATCAGCACAGCCAAACAACTAACGTCTCATTTATCCTTCTACAAATTAGATAATCCATTCGATTTAATTGTCATTTTACTGACTCAAATTGCTCGAATATTTTTTGACTTTAACTATAGTAGTTATACCCCTTTAGTGAATAAATCTTTTTGGGAAATAGGTCATGTAAATTACAATATAATAGCTGGAATATTTTCTGCAATTTTAATATTTTATATTTTGTATTTTTTGGGCAAAGAAAGGTTTACTAAATTTAGTTTTTTTCTAATTCTTTTAGGGGTAGTCCCATCTGTCTGCTTGCTGTTACCAGATCTGATTTTGGGAGGAATTCGCTCCACTGTTTTTCGGTATCAGTTGCCTTTATACCTCAGCATTCAAATTGCTGTTGCTTACGTTTTAGCTGTCTATATATTCTCGGAGAAGCACTGGCAGAAAAAAATCTGGCAATGTTTAATGGTTGGATTTCTGTTGGCTGGACTAGGATCAGATGTAATGCTCTTTAAAGCTGATACTTGGTGGCTACAAATCGGTAATCAGTATTCTATGGCAACGGCTAGATACATCAATAAATTTGAGAATTCTTTATTATTAAGTAGCAACCACATTTATAATATCGGAAGCTTGCTAATCTTAAACCATCTTCTCAATTCAAACATCAATTTACTAATTGTGCAAGATGACCGCCTGCCACGGCTTCCCCAAGAAATCGGCAATATCTTTTTGTTTGATTCTGATATGACGCATAGCCAAAACTTGCTTGCTCGATTTAAGGAAAATAAAACCTATTCAGTTAGGTTAATTGACGAGCCACTCACAGAACTGTGGCAAGTCGAAAAAATTCAGAAAGAATAGAAACAGAAAGAATAGAAAATGTTTTTGAACTTGGAGAAGTAAGTTAAATGTGTCAAGAACATCAGGGGAGTGAAATTATAGAAGTAAAAGGAAGATTATGACGCTCTAGCAGTGACCTGATAATCCTCAAACGTCACCTCGAATCCATCTCCGTCTGGGGAGGCACACATAACCCCTACTTGAAGCGTTTCATAGGGTAAATACGTCATTCTGAGCATTGCATAGTTAGAAGCTTCATTTAAGTAGAAAATTTGGATAGCTTCTTTAGAGCGTTCAACGCGCAAGTGTAAAACATCAGGGGGATTCGGCAAGGGAATGATTGACCAATCTGAATAGTCATGGGTAACGACAGCACTCAGATTTTGTACGCCATCAACATATTCAATGCCTGTCTTGATCCAATGCTTTTCATCGACACGCAGCATGAGGCCGGCCTGGTCGTAGAGATCCTTGTAATTGCCGCGTATTTTGACATCCACAACAAAATCAGTGCTGATGGAATCAAAGTAAAAATGTCCGGTGTCACGAATAAACCCATAATGGGTAATTCGCCAGAAATCTGTTTTGGGAGAAGTTTTGACAGTCAAGCGATCGCCTGAGTCAGTCCATTGGGAGGGTTCATTGAGCCATTGCATAGAGTTTCATCCTGTTCAAAATATTTGATGGCCAGCGGTGTCAGGTGTTTTCTATCTACCGTTCACCAATGGTGTTGAACTAAGTATTCTAAGCCCAAGCGAGAGGAAAACATCAGAGCGCAAGGTTCTTGCTCTCCGGGTAACAGTCCATGTTCCAGCAGAACTTCAGCTTCAGCTTTACTGCAAATGCCAACCAAACAAGAATGCTCGTCCCACTGACCAGATAGAAAATGGCGATCGGGCATTTCTGTTTGCACCACAAAGACCAAATCAACTTCCCCCGTGAGCGGGTTGCCAGAGATGCCAATAAACCGAGTATTCGTGTCATTTAAGGTCATGGCAACATTCACTTCTTCCCACAATTCCCGTTGAGCATCTTGATAAAAATTGATGTCTTGAACTCTAGGAGAAAATGTAGCCCAACCCGCCACAAAATTGAGAACGCCTGTGTAATCCAATGAAGTCGATCGCTTACCAATGTAGACATTACCATCCTCCGTCAGAGGAACCACCGCAACCCCAATTCCCCTAGCAAAATAGGCGTAGGGATCTTGGTAAGTTGTCAGTCCGCGCATCATCAGCTTTAGCGATTCCAACGAAGGACGAGTCAAATCCAGACGACAGCGCGGGTAGCTAGTGGGCCCAACTTCCAGGGTGAGCGTGTCTTGACACAGAGACCAGAATCCAGCCACTCCAACCCCAGACCAGCGGACTTTGCGATCGTCATAGCTGCTGGGTTTAGTGCCATCTGCGAGTAGACCAAGACGAATCTGGGGATTAATCACCGCTTCCAAATAAGCATGGAACTGCGTGTCAAGCGGCTCATCATTGAGATTTTGAGGACCGTGCCCCTCCCGCACCTTAATTCTGGTTACGCCTGCAACCTCATCGGGATGGATCCAGTGAAGAAAGTCGCGACCTGCAATGAGCGCCTCAGATAAGGCTTTACCCTGGGGCAAATCTGCTATAGCCGCAATTACCTCCTCACGGCAGGCAAGATATTCGGAGGTTTGGGAGAGGGGAGATTCAAGCACTTTCCAATCGCTCGCAAAGCTGATAAAACTGGTGAATTTCGCCGATGATAAAATCTAGTTCTTCATCAGTCAAACTATAAGATGATGGCAAAGAAATTCCTCGCTCATAAGCAGATGTACTGACGGGATAGCTCATGCTGGGATCGATCCAGTCTTGATAGCAAGGTTGAAGATGAAGCGGACAGAAAAATAGTCGGGTTTGAATTCCCCGATTTGCTAAATAGTCAGCCAGTTCAGCCCTGTTTTCCGCAAAGAAAGAGGTAAACCAGTGGACGGGCTTACACCGCGGGTCCATAAAGATCGGCTTCAACTCGGGCACATCTGCTAAACCAGCGATGTAAGCTTCATAAATTTGCTGTTTGCGCTTAATAATTGCAGGTAGCTTTCTGAGCTGGGCAACACCAATGGCTGCCTGCATTTCTGTCATGGAAAAATTAAAGCCAATATGTTCGTGGACAAAGGTGCCGCGACGCGATCGCCCATGATTCTTAAGCCGACGGCAAGTCTGGGCAATAATATCACAGTCGGTGAGAATAATCCCACCTTCACCACAGGTAATCGTTTTGTTGCCATAGAAGGAAATGGCACCTGCGTCTCCGTAATAGCCGACATGACGATCGTTAAACTCCACTCCAATCGCCTGTGCTGCATCTTCAATCACCTTCAACTCAAAGCGCTTAGCAAAGGCGAGTACCGCATCCATATCTGCACTTTGACCGTACAAATGGACAGGCATAATCCCTTTGGTCCTGTCATTGACCAGCGCTGCGGCTGCTTCTACATCAATGCACAGGGTATCTGGTCTAACTGGGCAAAAGACGGGCTTAGCCCCTGCCATAATCACCGCATTCGAGGAAGCAACAAAGGTCAGGTTGGGAACAATCACCTCATCTCCATGACCAATATTCAAAGCCTTGAGAATGCAGTATAAGGCAGCAGTACCGTTGCAAACAGCAATTGCGTGCTTTGCCCCCGTTAAAGCTTTAATGCCAGCTTCAAACTCCTCTGTCACCTGATTCTCGGTTAAGTAGGTTGATTCCATCACCCGCTTAACTTCTTGCCATTCACTATCGTCAATCCAAGGTTGAATTTGAGGGATCATACACTTGTCTCTCTTGAGAGTATATTTTTTGAAGTAAATCTTCTCAGTCCTACTTCCTTAAAGGATGAAACAGGGATATGCGAGAAGGGATCTACGCTAAATCATTTAGGCAATCATAATCCCTCTTTTGTCACTTTCGGTAGATGTTTTTTTGGAACTAATGGTTGATATGTACTCCCAAATGTTGGTCCTACGAAGCCGTAAGCCTTACAGGGCGGTAATCCTAGTATTCGCCGATTTATTTGCTTGTTAGCTCCTGAGCAGACTTTGATTAAAATGGTTGCAGTTATGAAGGCTCTGGCTTTGGGCCCCTAAAACCCCCCAAGATTTTGTCCGGACTATTCGTTTGTAAGGCTTTCGCCTGGCGAAGAATAAATTATTGAGAATGGCTAAAATCCCGAACCCGCAAGGCGAAAGCCTTTTTTTACGATCGAAGTGACATACTAGGGATTATGCTATTATCTCATCAGCCGTTCCACACTGACCGAAAACTTGGGTACAAGCCCCGTCCTTTTAGGACGGCTTTATATTTAACTCTGGCAGCCTAGCAACTATGCTTCCAATCAATTCCGTTCGAGTCATTCCTCTGCGTTCTGCCTCCTTTTCTAACTGTCTAAATTCATACTCAGTCATCCGAATATCAATTCTTTTTGTTTTCATTTTGTCCGGTCAAATGGCAATACATCTAGTATAATAGATAAAGGAGGTAAGCAAATGAAAGCTAGATATCAGTACAGATTTTACCCAACTAATCAACAGCAACAGAGTTTAGCTCAGTTGTTTGGCTGCTGTCGGGTAGTCTGGAATGATGCGCTAGCTATTTGCAAGCAATCTGAGAAGTTGCCAAGTAGTAATGAGTTGCAAAAGTTAGTCATTACCCAAGCAAAGAAAACCTTAGAGCGTCAATGGCTGTCCGAAGTCTCTAACATTCCATTACAGCAGTCTGTCGCCGATCTAGGTATTGCCTACAAGAATTTTTTCGACTCACTCAAAGGGAAGAGAAATGGGAAAAAAGTAGGCAGTCCGAAGTTCAAAAAAAAAGTTAATCGACAGGCAGCAAGGTTTAGGATTGGTGGATTTTCCCTTAAAGGGAAAGAGGTTTATTTAGCAAAAATTGGCAATGTTAAACCAATTTGGTCTAGAGACTTGCCATCAGCACCTAGCTCTGTAACAGTAATTAAAGACTGTGCAGATAGATATTTCCTAACTTTTGTAGTAGATATTGAACCTGTCAATGTTGAAGCTAAAAACCCAAGCATCGGGATTGATTTGGGTATTAAGACTTTTGCTGTGATGAGCAATGGCGACCAAGTTGAAAGTCCTGATTATTCAAGGTTAGACAAGAAAGTTCGCAAACTTCAAAAGAAGCTAGCACGGCAACAAAAAGACTCAAAACGCAGAAATAAAACTCGACTACAAATTGCTAAGCTACACAATCGAATCGCAGATACCCGTCAAGACTTTCTGCACAAGCTATCAACTAAAGTCCTTAGTGAAAACCAAACTATCGTCTTAGAAGATTTAAACGTCTCAGGTATGGTTAAAAACCGCAAACTGTCAAGAGCGATCGGCTTGCAAGGTTGGAGACAGTTTAGAATTTTGTGTGAAGGAAAATCGGAAAAATTAGGAAGAGATTTTCACGTTATAAGCCCATGGGAACCAACCAGCCAAGTGTGTTCTGAGTGTGGCTATAGGTGGGGAAAACTCGATCTAAAGGTTCGGACGGTTAAATGCTTGAATTGTGGAACAGAACACGATCGAGACGAGAACGCGGCCAAAAATATAAACAAAGTCGGGATAGGGCATTGCCACGACTCTAAACGGACGCAGAGACAGAGTAAGACTAGCAACGGTCGCGTCAGTCAGTGAAGTGTCAAGAATCACCGTCTCTTTAGAGCGGTGAGTATGTCAAAGTAGCATCCATCCATCCTGGCAAGTCTTTTCACGATACGCCGGGAGCGTGGTGGTTTAGGTACTATACCAATTCCCGAGCGACGAAATCTTCCTCTTTTTATTGATTCTAATTACCAATGACCGTAAAGTCTCATTCTCCTTGGTGGAAGTCTGCTGTTATTTATCAGACTTATCTACGCAGCTTTCAGGACTCGAACGGAGATGGCATCGGTGATATCCCTGGCATTATCCAGCGACTGGATTATTTAGAATGGCTTGGGATAGATGCCATCTGGGTGACACCATACTATCCCTCTCCCATGGCCGATTTTGGTTATGATGTTAGCGACCATACAAATATTGACCCTGTCTTTGGAACCCTTTCAGATATAGATAGCTTGATAGGACATTTGCACGATCGCAATCTCAAGGTCTTGATTGACTTTGTTGCCGCGCATAGTTCCGATCGGCATCAGTGGTTTATTGAATCCCGCAGTTCGCGTTCTCATCCCAAGCGAGACTGGTACATTTGGAAAGATCCAAAGCCAGACGGTAGTCCTCCCAATAATTGGCTAGGACGTTTTGATGGGCTTTCTGGCTGGGAATGGGACGATCTAACAGAGCAATACTATCTACACTCGTTTCTCAAGGAGCAGCCAGATATAAATTGGCGCAACCCCGATGCTAAACAGGCGATGTTGGATGTACTACATTTTTGGTTGCAGCGAGGCGTGGATGGAATTCGAGTTGATGCCGCCTATCGCGCCTTCAAGGATTTGCAGTTTCGAGATAATCCGGTGAATCCCGACTGGCATCCCGGCATGGAACCATCGGATCGCCTGTTTGAAGTCTTCAGTAAGAATATACCGGAAATTCACGATTTCAATCGCATACTGCGGACGCTTGTAGATGGGTATGACGATCGTCTTTTGATTGGTGAACTGTATAAGTCACTAGAAGAAATTGTCAAGCACTATGGACTAAATGACGAACTTCATTTACCGCTCAATTCGGAATTGATGTCATGTCAGTGGAACGCAGAGTCCGTCCGAGAAGTTGTCTCTCGTTACGAGAGACTGCTGCCCGAAGGTGCATGGCCCAATTGGACATTGGGCAATCATGACAAGCATCGCGTCGCCAGCAGAATTGGGATTTCTCAAGCCAAAATCGGCATGATGTTATTGCTCACCCTTCGCGGTACACCAACGATCTACTACGGTGAAGAACTGGGAATGGAGGACGGCTGGATTCCCTCCGAGCATATCCAAGATCCTTGGGAAAAAAAATCTCCCGGTATTGGGGTTGGACGCGATCCTGAGCGCACACCGATGCTCTGGGATGGCTCTGCTAATGCGGGCTTCTGTTCAGAATCAGTCCAGCCCTGGTTACCCATCACTCATGACTACAGCAATATCAATGTCAAGGCACAGAAGCATGACTCTCGGTCATGTCTCTCACTGACCCGCGCACTGTTGCGCTTGCGTCGGCAACAACCGGCACTGCAGCTTGGTGACTACATTTCTTTATACTCACCTTCACAGCTTTTCTGCTATCGACGCTTTGACGAGGAATCGGATCTCCTTGTGGCCTTGAACTTCAGTTCTGAATACCGGGAATGGACATTACCGATCGAGTTTCGCAACCAGTCAAAAGTTCTCCTCTCTACATTCATGGATCGCCAGGGAGGGCAACTGGGACACACCCTTGAGCTACGAGGAAATGAAGGTCTGATCGTCCAGCGCAGCCACCAATCGCAATCACCTCATACCGAGGAGAAAAGATGATCTATAGCGGTTCGATCGCGTGGTGAGGTATGCCCACGGAGGCCACGGAGGCCACGGAGGCCACGGAGGCCACGGAGGCCTATGCACGTCGGAACATGTTACTGAGAAAGGCTATATTAATGTATTGCTAATGTATAATCATCAAAGCTTTGCAGCTCCCATCCACCTAAACTATCCCCACTCCTCCTTGTGATCATGAATACTGAGCGCACGATCGTTTTCTCCACAAAGCATCAAGTGACCATGAAAGATCAGGTCACGCCAGATATTGGCAAAGATTCGGTGTTCATGGATTTATTTGAGCAGGTAAAACCCTACACAATGACCAGCGTAGAGGCACTCTTTGCGCTTTATACATCGGTGAACTATGTACTCGATCGCGAGATCCCCGGTGATATTCTGGAGTGCGGAGTTTGGAGAGGAGGAAGTGCTTTACTTGCTGCCTTGATTATGAAAGCGCGAAACGTTAGCGATCGCCAGCTATATCTGTACGACACATTTCAGGGTATGCCAACCCCCACTGAATTTGATGTGGACAAATATGGACGTACCGGCTTTGAAATGATGGAGCAATATGGGGACGACACTGGTTGGTGTTACGCTTCATTGGAAGATGTTCAAGCAGCTTTCTGGGTCCATAATTTTGATTTTGAGATTCATTTTGTTCAAGGAGATGTCATTGAGACATTGGAAAGAATTAAGCCAGAAACCATCTCTGTTCTGCGTCTAGATACCGATTGGTATGAATCCACAGCCGTTGAGTTTCAGCTGCTCTACCCTCGGCTCTCGACAGGGGGCGTTCTGATCGTTGATGACTATGGTTGTTGGGCTGGATCGCGCAAAGCGACGGATGACTACTTCCGTGAGGTGCCTGGGCCAATGCTGACACGTATTGATAAGGAAGTGCGCCTTGGGATTAAGATCTAGACTGATGATTTCCCACTAAATCCTGGGGATTTAGTGAACTCTAAAAGCTTTGCAGCCCCCATCATCCTGCCAAACTATTCCCACTCCTCCTTATTGTCATGAGTATTGAGCGCACGATCGTTTTCTCCACAAAGCATCAAATGACCATAAAAGATCGGGTCACACCAGATATTGACAAAGATCCGGTCTTCATGGCTCTATTTGAGCAAGTCTTGCCTTACACAATGACCAGTAAAGAAGCACTCTTTGCACTTTACACATCGGTGAACTATGTCCTCGATCGCGAGATACCTGGCGATCTTGTGGAGTGCGGAGTTTGGAGAGGAGGAAGCTCTTTACTTGCAGCCTTGATTATGAAGGCGCGAAAAGTCAGCGATCGTAAGCTATATCTGTATGACACGTTTCAGGGTATGCCAGCCCCCACCGAATTTGATGTGGACAAACGTGGAAATACCGGCTTTGAAATGATGGAGAAATATGCGGACGACATTGGCTGGTGCTACGCTTTATTGGAAGAGGTTCAAGCTACTTTCTCCGTCCATAATTTTGAGTTTGAGATTCATTTTGTTCAAGGCGATGTTGTTGAGACATCGAAAACGAGTAAGCCCGAAACTATCTCTGTGCTGCGTCTAGATACCGACTGGTATGAATCCACAGCCGCTGAATTGCAGCATTTCTACCCTCGGCTATCGACAGGAGGTGTGCTGATTATTGATGACTATGGTGCTTGGGCTGGATCGCGCAAAGCCACTGATGAATACTTTAGCCAGGTGCCAGCACCAATGCTGAAACGCATTGATAAGGAAGTGCGCCTTGGAATCAAGATTTAGACTGATGTCTCAAGAAAATAATCAAAACCAACTTGCTACAATATAAACCTTAGTCATCGATATACCAGACTTAGGAGCGTTAAAAAAGGCTTTTAGTGTTCAACACAATATTAAACCATTATTTGTAAATAATCATTTAAAACTGCATTCAAAGGATAACAAACAATGAAACTTATTATTATACGTCATGGAGAAACCGAGTGGAATTTACAGAACAGGGCAATAGGGCAACTAGATAGTCCTTTGACACCCAAAGGAATCTGGCAAGCCTATGCCATTGCCGATCGCTTACGGCGTCTTTCATTCACCACTTTATACAGCAGTGACCTGGGTCGTGCTGCTCAAACAGCCAATATCATTGCTTCAATCTGTGGAAAGAAAGTTATTTTTGACTCAGAATTACGAGAATGGAATATGGGAGTCTTTCAAGGATTGACAGTTTCGGAAATGCACGAAAAGTTTCCCAAGGAGCGCCAAGATTACGAACGGATTTGCTTTGAATATACCATCCCTGAAGGAGAAAGTTTAAGGCAACTTAGACAAAGAAGTTTTCGTGTTCTTACTGCGATCGCCAAACTACATTTAGAGGACAATGTTGTGGTGGTCACTCATGGTACTGTCTTGACGGTTTTTTTTCAAGAAGTGCTTGGCCTTCCCACAGGAAATACTTGTCCCTTTAAGGTAGATCATGGGAACTTCTGTACTTTTGAGTATGTTGGTGAGCAATGGAGCCTTGTTGTCTGGAACGATCTGAGTCATCTCGAAAATATGGAAACCCTCAAAAACACCAGCATTAGTCTTGTTTGACTTTATAATCGGTTTTGAAGCTCGCGGATGTAAAACTCCTCAAGTTGTTGGATCTGATTCTTTATGTCGTATCGTTGGGCACAGAGAAAAGCGTTGTTAACGATCGTTTCTCTAAGGCACGAATTGCTTAAGAGTGCTAATATCCCCTGGGCAATTTGATCGCTGTTCTTGTAATCAACAACCCAGGCATTCTTTTTGTGTACAGCACGATCCAGAGCACAACCTGCAAGCGTAATCACAGATGGAACTCTAGAAAGCATTGCTTCTACATAGACCAGGCCGAAGGTCTCTTGAAAAGGATCCGTAGGCACATGGACAAAAACATCAAACAATTTGAACAGAGCAAAAAGATCGTCTTCAAATGGGATTTCAACATAGCTATGCTCGGGTAATTGCGAGAGCTTGTCTGTGATGCTGATAATATCCTGGTATTGAGGCGCAACGATGTCTTCTTTACGCGCATTAAGAATTTGCTTTTCCAGGTTGGGACGATTTGTATGTGTCCCTGAAAGAACTAAGATTGCATTGGGATAAACTTCGAGAACCTTCTTGTGTGCTTCAATGACGTATTCAACTCCTTTCCATCTGACATACCTCGCAGCTACACCAATAACAGGGCCGTGATGATTTGCTAGATACTTAGAGCGCAATTGCTCAATACGCGAAGTCTCTACATTCTCAAATTCACTGATATCAAATCCCAGCGGTATAACTTTGATTTTATGCTCGGGGATGCCGTCTTCTATCATCCCTTGCTTGCATGAGTTGGTAGCACCAATAATATTGGTGGCACATTCCCATATCAAGCGATGCTTGCTTGGAGCATGACGCGAGTAGTATTTAATTGAAGGATGTTCTCTAGAGAAGATTCGTACTGGAACATGGGCGTAATAAGCAGCTTGCATTCCAGCTAAGCTTCCCGCGAACCAATGAGTTTGAACAATATCGGTCTGATTTTTTATCAAGTGTTCATAGATAAATTTGACGATCTCTGGGGTATTGCTATAATCCTGATAGGAAGCAACAGTGCAAGGAACATCAATCTGGCTTAAAAAGGAGATCATAGGATCGCCTTCATTAAGAATGATATAGTCAATTGCGAATTTACTCTTATCGATACATTTGGCGACCAATTCAAAGGGAACCCAACGAATATGGTGCGTGAAGATATAGGTAATTTTAATTCTCTGCTCGGCTCTGGTCATAACTGTGGAACTGGTAGTCTTTGTATAGGGGATTAGGTATATTGGGATTCTCTAGCGAACTCAGGCGGAAATAGGAGCGATATCTAGCCAAAGTCTTCCTCTTGCAATCTACGGAAGCCGTTCAGTCACGGGACAATCTAGTTATACTGAATTTTACCAAAAGATGCACAATGTGAAGTTAAATTTCCATTGAAATCGACATTGTTGTTTAAAAGAAATATATTTTCGGCATCTTGGGAAATAGTAAAAGAATATCTGCCGGGTATTCAGGTAGAATAATTGAAGGGTTCCAGGAGGATTTGGGATCGACTCCCTCTCTTGAGGTACAGATAGAAGCGATCCAATCTTTGTGCTGCTGCGAATCAAGCTTAGAGATGTGTAGATTCCCTACTGTACTTCCCCCTAAACAAGGGATTGAGGCTTAAATTGGCTACACTTGGCGCATGATTATTGCTACACAGCGCATCCAACAAGTCCATTGTCCTGTCTGCTCGTTTTTTGAACTGGCTGTGCAACTCACCTCGGAACTTTTGGAATTCAGTCTCGGTTATAATTATTGGCATAATTAATTTTGGGATGATGACCTGTATCGTTATTGAAACCGTAATTATCCCTTCTTACTTCGCGTTCATCCTTTTTTAGTTTCATTCTTATCCAAAGTCCAACAACTATCAGTGTACGTTTTTGAGACACAGATTTTGAGATAAGTTTTGTAACATTTTGTGGTGGCGTTAAGCCTGTTTCTGGTTGGATGGGGTGTTGCAAAAACGGTCGTTTTTGCGGCAGTTTATTTGGGGAAAGTTATATCAAGCCGATACGATGTTTGATTTGTGAAGGGTCGATGAGGCAATTATTAAGTAGGGGCGGGTTTTACCAATAATATTTGAGGCTCACAAACAATCTATAAAAACCCGCCCCCCCCTCAGCGAGATTTTAATTGATTAATGCGACCGTGCTGTAGGGGCGGGTTTTACCAACAATATTTGAGGCTCACAAACAATCTATAAAAACCCGCCCCCACCCAACCAATAACCCAGATTAACATGAGGTTCGAGCCCATTCAAAAAATATCAATTCGGATTTGTCATTGGGCTGGGGCGGGTTTATTATATTGTTTGTTTCTGACATAGATGGTTGGTTAAACCCGCCCCTACAGATTTGGCCAATAATTAATAACTATTGCAGGGGCAAAAATACCGTCATCACCTCGCCCTTTTGGGGCCGCTGCCTAATTACCAACTTCCCGCCAGCCGCCCGAAATAAATTCTTAGTGACGCTCAAATTTAAACTCAAACTTCCGGTCTCCGGCTGCACCATCAACAAAGGCCCGATCGAGCGCAAAGGACCATTCGCCTTAGCTGCACAAGCCGATCCGCCATTATCTTCAGGTAGGTGTTCCGATTCCAACTGCAACTTTAACTGATCGCCGGCCAATGTCACCTCCACCTGAATGCGACTCCCCGAGGGCAATGTTCGAGTAAAATTCTCAATCAAATTAGTTAAAACCTGATCCAACATCGTCGGATCGCTGACTACAGCAGGCAATTTTTTCGGCACAATAACTTCCAAAGTGTGGTTGCGAACAGCGGCCTGTTTTTGCCAGCGGGGAATGCTATTTTGCAGCACTTCACCGAGAGACATTGCTGTTAGCTGCACCCCAGAATTTTTAGCTTGCGACATTTCCAATTCTACGGCGCGGAAAATTAAACCGAAGCGATCGATCTGAGCGGTACACTCAGCATCAATCATTTCCAAACGCTTGACTACCACCGGATCTAGTTTGGGACGTTTCAGCAACAATCGAGTCAGCGTGCGAATGGTAGCCAAAGGTGTGCGGACTTCGTGGGCGATCGCCTGTAGCAATTCCACCTCTTTAGTAGCCAGAGGAATTGGAGATTTGCAGTTGATATCTGTAGCCGATAACTTGTGATGTCTCTGGTTCAAACCCTCATCAATTCTTTCATCTTTCACCCGACCGGGTTCCTCGATCTTGAGCGGCAAATTATGCAACAGCAAGCGGCTGAACTGCATCACTGTTTGATAGTTTGGAGCCACAGGCGAAAACTGCTGGAACAGCGCGTCTAATTTAGTAGAATTATTAGTTAATTGGTTAACTGGCAAATTGAAGCCGCCGTCAGAATGAGCAAGCAAACAGTCGCTTTCAGTCACCCGGCGCCGCAAAACTTCCCAAGCTTTGGCGACTACTTGCGGGTCGAAAGAAAATAGAAAAGCCGGAATTCCCGCAGAATTTTCACCCAAAACCATCACCAGGCTAAAACTAGCAGTTAAAACCAAACAAAACTGCTCGTTCGCCAAAGGATCGCCGATCGCCAAAGCCAAAGCCGGGGCCGCCGCAGGCGCTGATGTTTGCCCCTGGGCCGCCGGCAGTAGAGCTAAAGTTTGTCTAGCACGAAAAGACCACAAAGCTGCATCGTTGTCGGGAATACTGGTAAAAATCCAATTGGCAAAGCCGTTGGCTAAAGCAGGGTCAGTCAAAACGGAAGATGGGCCGGACAAAACCAATCCCTGACAGGAATTGGGGAATGTGGATCGGGAATTTGCTCGATCGGCATCTGTTTTTTGTCCGGGTTTTTGCCGGTCGAGCATTTGATTCAAAGTTGCGATCGCCCCGTACCATTCCTGTTCAGCTTTCAGCCGAGAAGCCCCACGGCTGCCAGGACACCTCGGGCGGTTGTTTTCTCCGGCCAACTTAGCATCAAACAGACTCAGGTCATTTTCTTGGCCTTCGGAGGCTAAAATGTCGCTTATTGTCGGTAAAAAGTAAGTATTCATAGTAGTTATAAACCAACCTTCACAGGCATGAAGGATGAAGTATTTATGTATAGGAAAGTTCAGGAGCTAGGAGTCAAGCACCAGCAAGATGAAAAAATCCCGCATAATTTCTGGCGCCTTCCTCCTAACTCACAGGATAGCCACATTTGTCAACTAACGATATTGGCAGAACCGTACCAATAAGCCGCAATCTCCGCGCTTGGGGCGATATTTTACACGATCGCCCTGACAAAAGTGCAAAATGAAGTCAGTTAAACACCGTGCTTTCCTTATGCCTACCTCGATCGCCGACTCGAAAAATCTGCTGTCAGACTTAATGGCACGCTATCGCAACCAAGTAGATTATCTGGCAATTCGACTCGAAGAAGCCGAAGGCACCGACATCCTGCTGCGAGGCGAAAAAATTGAAACCCTCAGCGAAGGAGTCTCTATTGGTGGTCAAGTCCGAGCTTGTCACAAAGGCGGCTGGGGCTTTGCCAGTTTTAACCGACTTTCCACCCTCGCCGAAAGAATCGAAGAAGCCATCGCCGCGGCTAAACTCATTGGCGAAGAAGAAACGATCCTGGCACCTGTTACCCCAGTACAAGACATTTGCTTGCTGCCGCTGACAGGAACAGACCCGCGTCTGGTTCCCCTAATTGACAAAAAGCAATTGTGCGATCGGTACGCGGCCATTCTCCGCAGCATTGACCCCCGCATCGCCACCATCTCCGTGCGCTACGGCGACAGCACCCAGCGCATCATCCTCGCCACCTCCGAAGGCACCATGCTCGAACAAGGTTGGGCAGACATGGAAATGCGCTTTGCCGCCACAGCCCGCAGCGGAGAAACCGTACAAACCGGCCGCGAAACCACCGGTTCGCGCAAAGCCTACGAAGACTTAACCGAGCTCGATGTTCAAGTTCGCAGCGCTGCCCAGCGCGCCGTAGATTCCTTAGCCTTACCCCCCGTCCAAGGCAACAGCTACACCGTCGTCATCGACCCAATTCTGACCGGATTGTTCGTCCACGAAGCCTTCGGGCATCTTTCCGAAGCCGACATGGCCTACGAAAATCCCGACATTTTGGAAATTATGACCCTCGGCCGCCAGTTCGGCCCAGAAAACTTGCAAATTTTCGACGGTGCAGCGCCCGAGGGACACCGGGGCAGCTATTTCTACGACGACGAAGGTACTCCCGCGACTACTACTCAGTTAATTAAAGACGGCGCTTTAGTCGGGCGGCTGCACTCGCGGGAAACTGCGGGCAAATTGGGAGAAACGCCTACTGGCAATGCTCGCTGTTTGAATTATCACTATCCGCCGATCGTCCGTATGACGAATACTTGGATCGAACGGGGTGACACGCCAGTTGCTGACCTATTTTCTGGTATCAAAGAAGGAGTTTATGCGCGCAATTGGCAAGGCGGCATGACTAACGGCGAAATGTTTACTTTCAGTGCCGGCGAAGCTTGGATGATCCGCGACGGAAAACTAGACAATCCGGTGCGGGATGTTACTCTTTCGGGTAATGTTTTCAGCACTTTAGCCGATATTGAGGCGATCGGCGACGATTTCTACTGGGATGAATCCGGCGGCTGTGGCAAGGCAGGACAAAGCGGTTTGCCCGTGGGCTGCGGCGGCCCCAGTTTGCGGATTCGCAATGTCGTTGTTGGCGGTGAAGCTGCGGAAGAAGATTAAAGCTCCAAAAGTTTAAAAAATAAAGGTAAAGCGCCAGATTCCTACTCGCGCTTTACCTTTATTTTTTGAGTGCAACATGGAGCGCCCGTTTGTGGCATCTGATATCTTGAGGACCCTTGGCGAAAAAACCCCGATCGCCAAAATTTATTTGTTGAGTCGTCCAATACCGCTAAAAAATCGGTTTTTTGGTACGCAGTACGTAAGTCCGCCATTAATGGATCGAAATCCTCAACTTTTCTCCTCCTATCACAATTTTCGATTCTGCCATTCTCTCACCCTCTCCCTAATTCGCAACAGACAACTATCGATTTTTTCGGCTTTATCTTCCGCTGCCTCGTTCTGGCGCTGTATCTTTATCTTTATCTTGCTCTTTATCGTTATCTGCGTACAAGCTCTGAGTGTGAACTAGAGCGGTTAAAAATTCTGAACCAAGGTTGGCTTGAGCAAAAAAGGTCGATCGAGTTTCTAAGCTTTGAGCGTTAACTGCGGTGGCGCTCAGTAACAGGCTTGACATCAGGAGAGAAGAGTAAACGCGCATAATAAAATTTGGTGTTTGTATTTTCCACTTCTTGATACGCAGCCTGTACTCTGCTATCCGGGTAAAAAAAAATGAATTGCGGCGAAACCATTAATTACTAATTGATGGCATAGGCAATTTTTTTGAGTTTTCGTTAAAAGCGAATAAAACCCCTCATTTAGCTCGCCTGTTCGCTTGTAAGCTCGAGTTATCTGCTGCTTGCGGGCAACCAGCAGAATTCAACCGCTGGCATTTTCTTGAAACACTCTTCAAACAAGGAAACGAAAATTGCCAATTGTAAATTTTTACTACTTTTATGATTACCTTCATAATTTATGAATGTGAAGCCGCAACCCAGGGATTAAAGACTAAACAGGAGAGTACCCAGGCGCGCCATCAGCACCCTACATATAAATATCTTGGTGAATGAGATTCCTTAAGGCGGGCAATGCCTAATTTTTTACATTAACTTTATAAATGGTTGCTATTGTATTTTTAAATGAATTGTGGACTTTTTCTCTTTTATTCTCTAGTCTTTTCTTCTCTTGGTTTGTGACAAGAGCGCTGACGCGCCACTCGGAAGGACGAGTCGAAAACGGTTCGTTAAAAAAAAGCTCGTTCACCAATCCGGAAAGGTTGCTATAGGGTGTTTTTGAATAAAAGGTGAACGTATATTTGCTCGTCCAAGCGGTGCGCGAGCCACGGTTTAAGACACGCTACTGGTGACATAAGTTCATCGTCGCGCCTGACACACCCTACAAAAAGAAACCTGGTTTTTAAACCGATATCGCGGAGTCAATCTCAAATCTCAAATCTCAAATCTCAAATCGACTGACTTGCGCATCTACCTGTAAGAACAGCGAGTCGAGGGTTGACGAGTTGTCCAAAACAACATCAGCTTGTTGACACTTTTGAGCTAGCGATAACTGGGCGTTAATGCGGGCATTAGCTCGATCGTAACTCAGCCCGTCTCGCTGCATCAGCCGTTCTAACTGCACTCCGGGCGAACAGTACACCACCCAAATTTCGGTACACAAGTCAGTCATGTTAGCTTCAAACAGCAGCGGCACTACCAAAACCAAAGTCAACGTGTCAGCCCTGGCGCAGAAACCGGGTTTTTTTTCAACAATACTTCGTTCTAGCTTTGGATGATTGTGAAAAAACCCGGTTTCTTGAGTCTTTGTACCTAAATCCTGTGTGCCTTGGGATACCGGACTCAATCGAGCAATGCAGCTTTGAGTTTCCTCAACTAATCGGCGGCGGACGTAAGGGTGAATCTGTTGTTCTAACCACTGCCTTTCGAGAGCGTTACAAAAAATAATATTTCCCAACTCTGCCCGATTTAAATTGCCGTCGGGGAGCAGAAGACCAGCGCCGTATCGTTCTACAATAGACTCGAGTATTGGCGAACCTGGATGAACAGCTTCGCGGGCGTAAATATCGGCATCTAAAATCGGAAATCCACAGGCATCTGCCAGATAATTAGATATCGCGGTTTTACCGGTGGCGATGCCCCCAGTTAAACCGATCAGACGGATAATTCGATCGCTCATAATTTTCTCTGTTTAAACTTCCTGTGTTTCGACACATAGTGTCAGTCTTTGCTATGTTGGTCACACAATCAAAATTAGACTGAAAATTTGAAATTTGCGATCGAGAGTTGGCGTTAGGAAGTGTGAGCATTGGGGTGCGATCGACTGTTTTTTACGCAAAATCTCAATTTTTCACTCGAATCAAGGTCTAGACCGAGGCAAACTTATGAATGCTCAACGTGCTGTGCGATCGATTCTGGCAGCAATTCCCCTTGCTGGATTTTTGATATTAGATTTTTTCCCCAACCTGGTTTTCCTCAAAGAAAATAGCAGCGGATGGGTGATTGTGGCAATTTATCCCCAATCTCAAATTGCGGAGGCCGGGCCTATTATTATTCCAGCATCAGACGGCACGGGAACCACAGTCATCACTCCCGCCCCGGGTACAGGGTCGCCCACTCGCTACGACATTACAGGCGGCACACCCTCAAGAGACGGAGCAAATGTATTCCACAGTTTTACTCAATTCGGTCTGAATTCTGGCGAAACTGCCAATTTCATCTCCAACCCAACCATAAAAAATATCCTCGGCCGCGTTGTCGGGGGCGACGCTTCCTTTATTAACGGTCTAATTCAAGTTAGTGGCGGCAATTCTAACTTGTTGCTGATGAATCCCGCAGGCATCATCTTTGGAACGAATGCCCGACTTGATGTGTCCGGGTCTTTTTTGGCTACCACCGCTAGCGGTATCGGTTTTGACAGCGGCTGGTTCAACGGTACAGGGGCGAACGACTACCCGGCCCTAGTCGGAGCGCCGAATGCTTTTGCTTTTGGCGCACAGCCGGGGAGTATTGTCAATGCCGGTAACTTGGCTGTCGGCACGGAGCAAAATTTGACTTTGCTCGGCGGTACGGTCATCAGTACAGGGCAACTTTCAGCCCCGGGCGGTCAAATTACTGTGGCGGCTGTTCCGGGGGAAAATCTGGTGCAGTTGAGTCAAGAGGGACTTTTGCTGAGTTTAGAAGTTTCTCCAGCAGGCGGAGTGTCGGGTTCGCAAGTTCTTCCCTTCTCTCCGCTGACTTTACCTCGGCTGCTATCGGGCCCTGGTGCCGCTGAGGCTACGGGTATAACTACGAACGATCGCGGTGAAGTCGTGCTCGCGGGCGGGCCAACAGTGCCGGCAGGTGCTGGAACTGCGCTGGTATCGGGTGCTGCGGACGTGTCTGCCAGGGGGGGCGCGGGAGGAAGCGTGAACGTGTTGGGGGACAAGGTAGGGCTATTGTCCGCGAAGGTTGAGGCTTCGGGGCCCGACGGCGGGGGAACGGTGCGGATCGGGGGAGATTACCGAGGCGAGGGAACTGTGCCGAATGCAACAATGACTTACGTGGATGGCAAAAGCTCGATCGCTGCCAACGCAACGGGCTCCGGCAACGGCGGCAGAGTTTTTGTCTGGGCGGACAACACGACAGTATTTTTGGGCAGCATCAGCGCCAAAGGCGTTTCTGCAACTGACACCGCAGGTGTTGGCGGGTTTGTAGAAGTTTCGGGCAAGCAAAGATTGATTTTTAACGGTACTGTCGATACGGACGGGACAAACGGTTTGGGGACTTTGCTGTTAGATCCAGAGAATATCTTAATTACAGATTCTGCAGAAGCTACGGGCGATGCGGCAATAATTGCCAACAATAATATTTTGGCAACAGGAAGGCCACCAGGACAGCTAAACAATTCTGAGCCTTCGCTGACAATTTCGGGTAGAGCTTTGGAAAGTATGTCGGCTACATCAAATCTGGTTCTCGAAGCGCTCAATAATATTACAATTGCTGATTTGGCGGACAATCAGTTGAGCTTTCAAGCAACTACTGGATCGGTAACATTGAGAGCAGATGCCGATCGCAGTGGGGCGGGCGTTTTTTCGATGAATGCGGTCGATACAATTAGCACGGCTGGCGGCTCGCTCGCTATTTCGGGCAACCAAATTACGGCAGGCAATTTGTCGAGCAACGGCGGAAATATTAGCTTGATTAGTCCGGGTTCGACCGTTGCTAACAATATTTCTTCATCCAATCCTAACACTGGCAGCAGCGGAAATATTTTGCTCGAAGGCCTGAACGTAACGGCCCAAAAACTTGATGCCAGCGGCCGGGAAGCGGCGGGAAATGTAACTGTGACGGCTGGGAATGTTCTGGGAGTGAGCTTCGTCGCAGGGGGTTCGGGAAACATTACTTTGACTGGTAATGAAATTAATTTTAAAGGCGATAAAAATTCAGTCAGCGGCACTGGCTTTTTGGTACTACAACCTTGGAGTCCAGGTCAAAATATTGCGCTCGGCGGTTCTGGAGATGTCGGCACTAATATTTATTTGAATCTCACGGCAAACGACCTCGGAAGTTTGCAAAATGGGTTTGCTGGAATTACGATCGGTCGCAGCAACGGTATGGGTTCGATTCTGATTGCCAACGATTTCACATTTTATGACTCGCTAATTATTCAATCGCCGGCGGGTTTGGGAACAATCACTACCACAAGTTCCTTGACAGGGGCCGACAATGCCTCAATAACTCTTAAAGCTGACGGCAATATCAGAATCGGCAATATTTCTACCAACGGTGAGGAAATTCGCCTCGCCAGCACAACGGGCAATGTCACAACTGGTCAGCTACTTACTGTTGGAACCCGCACTATCAACACGAATGTCAATTCTTCCCAAGATATGCGCAATTCGGCGGGAGATGTGACCGTTACCGCAGAGGACACGGTGACTGTGGGTGCGATCGACACTCGGGGCGATCGCGCGGGGAATGTGACGCTGACGGGGCGCAATCGAGTTACTGCGGGGGCGATCGAATCTAGTGGCTCGAAAACACCGGGAAATATTACTTTAACTGGCAGCGAGATTGACTTGACGGGTGACAAAAATTCGATCGCCAGCAATGGCAATCTGGTGCTGCAACCGGCCGATCCAAGTCAAAATATTATAATTCAAGGTTCTAGCGATACAGAAGCTCTGAACTTGACTGCTGCTGAATTGAACACTTTTCGGAATGGGTTTGCTTCGATCGCGATCGGACGTTCTGACGGTAGCGGTGCGATCTCGATTGCTTCTTTTGGGCCAAATTCAACGCAGAATTCAACGCCAGCGGCGGTGACATTTCAAGATCCGACGACGATTCAATCGCCCAATGGCACCGGCGCGATCGTGGGAACGGGTGCGATCGTCGGAACTGATAACGCCACGATCGATCTGATCGGCGGTAGTGTGACTGTTGGGGACGTTACCTCGAAAGCGGGGATTAACATCACTAGCAGTCAAGGCAATGTGACTGCTGGTACGGTTTCATCTCGATCGGTTTCCGGGGCGGCGGGCCCGATCGAGATCCGCAGCGCCGGTGCGGTACAAACGGGCAACATCGATGCTTTCGGTTCCAGAAGCGGGGGAGATATTTCGATTGCGGCGCCGGGGCGGATCGTTACAGGGGTGATCAATTCGAGTTCGCAGTCGGGAAGTGCCGGTTCGAGCAAGATTACCGGGCAGAAAGATGTTGAAGTTGTTTCGATCAAAGCTCGCGGCAATACGGGCGGCGATGTGGAAATCGAGGCTGGGGGAGCGTTTCGGGCTCCGGGAACAGGAACGGCTGCTTCGGGCGCCTCGGTCAGCATTTCTACAGACGGGCTGGCTCGCTCGGGTTCACAGACGCTGCTGCAAAGCACTTGCTCGTCGGGAACCTGCACGGCGGCGACTGTTGGGACGGTTCACTCGAATCCGAACACTGCCACCTCCTCAACTGCTATCGGGGCGCTGGCGATCGTGCCGAGTCCGGCACCAACTAGCAGCGTGGCACTGGAAACTACAGGCAATTCTCAACAAATTGTGACTCAGGTGAGTCTCCCGGCCTCCGCGTCGGTGCCAAAGAGCAGTAAGACCAATGTCTCGCCAGAACCCGCTCCTGCGCCTGTTGAGGCGCCCTCGAAGGAGATGGAGGCTGGCTCGGTACTGCTGTCGCCGTCGGTGTTAAAAGACAATTTGGGTGCGCCGGAGGCGACAGAAAACGCCAGCTTCCAGGCAACTGCACAGAAGCCTGCGAGTGCGGTAACAGCAGAAAGTATCGGGAATGTGAGGGTTCCTGAGATTTCTCGATCGAGTTCGATGGCGCAAATAAATCCGATCGACGCAGTGCAGCAAAGGGATATAACTCAGGGTCGGGAATTTGAACGTTACTTTGGCGGCAATCTCGGTCAAAAGTCTGTCACGCAGCAAAGTATTCGAGATACTCTCAGCAGCGTCAATCGGCTGACTGGGGTTAAACCCGCTATCCTTTACGTGTGGGCGAAAGACAAACATTTAGAACTTGTGTTGTTATTGCCAGACGGCAAAAATGTTTTTAAAAGCGTGCCTGCAAGCCGCGAGAGAGTGCTGCAAGTTGCTAAAGAATTCACTAATGCTATCAGAAGTCCCAGGAGATTGAATGCTGATTACAAGGAACCTGCCGAGGAACTTTACCAGTGGTTAATTGCACCCCTGCAACCGGAATTGGATGCTAACAACATTGACACCTTGGTGTTTTCGATGGATGCCGGTTTGCGAACTTTGCCTTTGGCTGCTCTTTACGACGGCAAGCAGTTTTTGGTAGAAAAGTACAGTTTGGGGCTGATTCCGAGTTTGAGTTTAACTGATACTCGCTATGCCGATGTTAAGGGTGCTGAAGTTTTAGCGATGGGTGCGTCGAATTTTCCTGCCAAATACGATCAAAATCCTTTGCCTGCGGTGCCGCTGGAAATATCGACAATTGTGGGCAAGATTTGGCCCGGTTCGTCTTTTCTCAATGAAGCTTTTACTTTGGCAAATTTGAAGGGTAAGCGCAATCAACCGCAATACAAAATTATTCATTTAGCTACTCACGGCGATTTTCAGCCTGGGGGGGCCCAAAATTCTTACATTCAGTTTTGGGATACTAAGTTGCGGTTGAATCAGTTGGAGGAGTTGAAGTTATCTAACCCGCAGGTGGAGTTGTTGGTTTTGAGTGCTTGTACTACGGCGGTGGGAGACGAACAAGCTGAGTTGGGGTTTGCGGGGTTGGCGGTACACGCGGGGGTAAAATCGGCTTTGGCGAGTTTGTGGTATGTCAGCGATGTCGGTACTTTGGGGCTGATGACAGAGTTTTACCAGCAGTTGCGTACAGCGCCGATTAAGGCTGAGGCTTTGCGGCAAGCGCAGTTGGCGATGTTGCGGGGAGAAGTGCGGTTGCAAGATGGTTATTTGGTGCGATCGGGCAACAATCAAGCTCTGCCTTTACCGTCGGAGTTGGCCGCCAGGGGCGATCGAAATTTGTCGCATCCTTATTATTGGGCTGCTTTTACATTGATCGGTTCGCCGTGGTAATTCAGAAGGAAGAAGGAAGTTCGGCAACGGATTATGTAACGGATGTAACGGATGTAACGGATGTAACGGATGTAGCTGTCAGGAAGAAGGAAGAAGGAAGAAGGAAGATTAATGGCCAATGCCCTGTTTGGCCAATGCCCTGTTTGGCCAATAACTACTGACTAATCGCTATTTGACTCAAGTGTTTGAGGATGCGGAGTACATCATGTAAATTATTGGTGCGATTGCTAATTCCAAATAAATCAGATGTGCTATATCGGGGTGCTTCTCCTTTCACTAATTTAACAAAGATGAAACTGCCGCCTGTAGCAATCATGCCGTAACTAGGTTTGTCCGGGTTGGGATTTGCCAGCATATAAGCTAAGATTTGCGCCAATCCCGCTTCGATCGAAAACGAAACTCGTTTCGATTCTATTACCATCAGCCACAACTGCTCTTTTAAAACTAAAGTGTCGATGCTGCCTTTGATGATAACCCCTTCATCTTCTTCGGAAATTTCGACGGATTTTTCTGGTTTAATGTAGAAAGGATGCAGATAAAACTCGCCTGCAAATAACAGCGGAGAGACAATTGACAAACTAATGGTTTTTTCCAGCATCGGCGGATACTCTAACAAGTTGAAGTAACCCGCTTTAATCTGATCTAGCTGTCGTTTTTGAAAGTCGGTAATTTCTGGTAACTCATCTTGCCATTCTCGGAAAAATTGGTCGTCTGTGACAAGTTGCAGGTCAAAAAGTGTTTTTAATTCTTCTAATGTGACATTTTTAGCTTGAATTGTTTGAACCATAATTCTAACCTGTTAATTTTATGGGTACTTATAATTTTATCAAATTTCCCGCTAATATGATGTCCCGTCGATCGATAATAACAAAATTGGTTCGTAGCGAGGACCCAGAGTCCTGACCCAACTCGCTCGGACTTGCATTCCTCACTACGAACTGGTAACGCTTATTTTACCGAAGATGATATAAGTCAAAATTAAATTCTGCTAATTCCAAATTTTTTGCAAATTGAGAACAAATCCCGGCAAAACATTTTCTCCAGAAAGGGTGAGAGGAGATTGTAAAACTTCCACATCTTGACCGGGGCGATAAATTTCAATTTCCCGTTTTTTCCGGTTAATCAGCCAACCCAAACGGCAGCCATTTTCCATATATTCTTGCATTTTGTCCTGAGTTTTTTTCAAACTGTCGCTGGGCGAGACTAATTCAATGACAAAATCGGGACAAAGCGGGATGAATTTTTCTCTTTGTTCGGGCGTCAAAGCTGACCAGCGGGATTTTTCTACCCAGGAGACATCAGGAGATCGATCGGCTTTATTGGGCAGAGTAAACCCTGTGGAGGAATCAAACACTTCTCCGAGTTCAGTTCGATCGTTCCACGTCCAGATTTGAGCATTCGCTGTTGAGTTGCTTTTTCCCGTTTCTCCTCCGGTTGGCGGCATGA
Organism: Microcoleus sp. C2D2; assembly: GCF_036702495.1. Taxonomy (NCBI): domain Bacteria; kingdom Bacillati; phylum Cyanobacteriota; class Cyanophyceae; order Oscillatoriales; family Microcoleaceae; genus Microcoleus; species Microcoleus sp. C2D2. Next base: position 71,279 of record NZ_JAUBTO010000015.1, read on the forward strand.
CAATTAATTCTCCGTTGGCGTTCCGTTCAAGTTTCAAGTCCGGGTTTTCTTCGCACAGTTGATAAAACTGTTCTGAAGTTAGTTTTATAATGGAATTGAGGTTTAAGGTTATAGCAGTCATAGCACTTTTTTGAAATTTAAAAACAATAGATAACTAAAATTAATTCCAAATTTTTTGCAAATTGAGAACAAATCCCGGCAAAACATTTTCTCCAGAAAGGGTGAGAGAAGATTGTAAAACTTCCACATCTTGACCGGGGCGATAAATTTCAACTTCCCGTTTTTTCCGGTTAATCAGCCAACCCAAACGGCAGCCATTTTCCATATATTCTTGCATTTTTTCCTGAGCCTTTTTCAAGCTGTCGCTGGGCGAGACTAATTCAATGACAAAATCGGGACAAAGCGGGATGAATTTTTCTCTTTGTTCGGGCGTCAAAGCTGACCAGCGGGTTTTTTCTACCCAAGAAGCATCGGGAGATCGATCGGCTTTGTTGGGAAGGGTAAATCCTGTGGAGGAATCAAACACTTCGCCGAGTTCGGTTTGTTCGTTCCACAGATCCAATTGTGTAGTCAATTTGACATTGCGTTTCCCTGTTTCTCCTCCGGTTGGCGGCATGACAATTAATTCTCCCTTGGCGCTGCGTTCTAATTTTAAATCGGGGTTTTCTTCGCACAGTTGGTAAAACTGTTCGGAAGTTAGTTTAATTATGGAGTTGAGGTTTAAGGTGATAGCAGTCATTGTTATTTCCCTGCTGTTTTTATGAACGACATTAAGAATTAAAAATGGGATTACTCATTTTTAATTCTTAATTATTAACTTCTAATTCTACTGCAATTGTTTGATTCTGCTGAGCGCGTCTTGATAGGCACTCGTTCTGCCGCCTTGCTTGTAAAGTTCTGCTGCTTTTTGAAAGTCGGCAATTGCTTTCGGTTGGTCTTTGTTGTCCAGGTAAGCTAAAGCTCGGTTGTAGTAAGCGTCGGCAAAACCGGGATTGGCTTCGATCGCCAGCGTGTATGCTTGAATAGCAGTGGAACCGCGTGTGGGTTCCTGTTGGGGCAAGCCGGCGGTGATGAAAGTGCGGGCATTACCGATATTAAAATACAATTCAGGGGTATATTTGGGCTTGAAAGCGAGCGACCTGTTGAAATCCGCGATCGCCTCCCAAGCATCTCCTCGATCTAACAGCGAAAGTCCTCGAAAATAATAAGCTTGGGCATCTTGCGGATTGGCGGTGGATACCGGGCCGCTCGTTGGGGGAGTATTGTCTACTTTCAACTCGGATTTGTTTATTCCCGCCACCACCAGCTTCTCGATAAATGTATTGATTGGAACTGCTGCATTAAATCCGGTTTTAATCGGGGCGACTTCGCCGGAACTGGTTTGAGCAAAACCGAATTCCCCTTGTCCGTGTAAACCGATGACTCGGGCTTCGGAGTCAAAAACTGGGCCGCCACTCATACCGCTCCAAGTTACGGCTTGATACCGCAAAGTGTAACCTTCTGGGCGGTTGCGCGGGCGGCTGGTAACGAGTCCGGGAGAGAGTTCGGGTTCTCGTTCGGCGCCGAAAAGCCCGCCCGTAGCGGGATAGCCGTAAACGAAGATTTGAGTGCCGATGACGGCTAAATCGGAATCTGCGATCGTCGCGACTGGATATTCTTCGGGGCTTTCAAATTTGACTACGGCTAAATCCGGCTCTGTTGTGGCTGTTTGCAAGCGGGTTACTGCAGTTGCTTGATAGTTTTTGCCGATCGACGTGCGAACGGTGTATTTCACGTCTGCTTTTTCTACGACGTGATTGACTGTTAAAACTGTGTAAGTTTTGCCGTTTTTGGCAATAATTACGCCAGAACCGTCTCCGAGGGAACTGTTAATTTGTACTGTCAGCGGCCCGGCAATGCTGGCGACTTCTTGGGGGGTTTTGGCGATCGCGGGTTGGCTGATGACTATGGTTAAGGCTGCGGTTGTTCCTGCTAGCAGGGTGGTTAAGGTGTCGTAACGAGAAAAATTTATATTCATGGCTATTGCTAATTTGTAGTTGGGTAGCGGGATTTGCGGGAGAAAGGGCGATCGGTCCTTGGTAGTTTTTTTTGTTTTTAGTTTTATTGGTGATTTGACACAAAGGATCTCGGCTTTGTTCTTTAGTGATAATTTTACTCGCTTTTTTGTTCCGCGATTCCCTATTTCAATTTAGGGTGCGCACTGCGTACCTTAATTAATCTCCATGCAGGCTGCCCAACTTACTTATTAAAACTAAACAATACATGACTCGAACTCCGTGCTTAATTCTTCCTTAGTCATCGTTCCCCGCGCGACTCGCATGACTCAATCATATGCTCGCTCGTCCGTCAAATTCAGAGCGCAACCATTCAAACTCACATCTTGCAGCATTCTCAAGAACGGGCAAGATGCCCGTTCCACAAAGAGTAGATTTTCTTGTGGAACAGGCATCTTGCCTGTTCCTAAAAGGCTAATTGAGAATGGTGCAAGATATAAGTTCAAACGCAAAAAGGTATCCATCACCGCAAAAGCCGTTCGTTTATTGCCGTCAATAAAGGGATGATTCATCGCTATGTGATAGAGATAGGCTGCCGCTTGTTCGCTAATCGTTGGATGCAAAAATTGACCGCCAAAAGTTGCTTTCGGTTGAGCCAAAGCCGACTCTAACAAACCTTCGTCTCTGACGCCGGGAGTGCCGCCAAATCTCTCTATCTGTCGGGCGTGGATACTTAAAACCATACTTTTGCTGACAAAACTAGGAGTTGGCAAGGCGACGGTAAACCTCCTTTCTTTCGCGTTCTGAATCTAGATATGCCTGCCATGCTTTGGCTTCTAGTTTTTGTTGTTCTTCTTCAGTCTTTAAGGAACGGACAAATTCAAGCACTTTCAGCAGCAAGGGTTCTGGTACTTGGTCGAGTTCTTGAAGAAGTTGGTCTTTTGCGGTCATGTTTCTTTCCTCCTAGTTATTTTACAACTATTTTATCCTAATTCATAAAAGTTTTGCAACCGAGAGATTGTACGCGAGCATCTGTAGGGACACGGCACTGCCGTGTCCTTACCCGAAAATCTTTTAAATTGGTATTATAACCCTTTTACAACCTACAGATTAGATAATTAACGGCTGTTCGATCGCACTTATACATTTTGATATTCTGCAACCCATTGGACGATCGCCTCAGTCAATCCGTCTAACGTATATTCCTTGGCTTCCACATCTAACTTACCCAATAAATTCTGACAGCTTTTGGAAGTTTCCGGGCCGATGGATGCGATGCAAACGCTTTCCAACCAATCCTTAGATCCGGACAACTGCGGGCTTTGTTCTATGAGCTTGCAAAAGTTATGCACGGTTTTTGAACTGGCAAAAGTTATGATATTTACGGCTTGATTTTGGAGTGCGGATAAGGCGATCGGATCGATAGTTTCGGGACAGCAAGATTGGTAAGCTGGCACTTCTATTACTTGCGCTCCTTTGGCTGTAAATTCTTTAACTAAAACTTCTCTGCCGCCGCTTTCTACTCTGGGAAATAGAATCTTGCAGTTTTGCAAGCTGCCGGGGAAGTTCTCGACTAGGGAATCGGCGACAAAGTTGGGGGGAATAAAGTCTGGTTGTAGAGAGTGCGATCGCAAACTTTCTGCTGTTTTTTTCCCGACAACTGCGATTTTAATACCAAACAAACTCCGGGCGTCTTTGCCTTTTGCTTGTAATCGTTGAAAAAAGCAGTCTACAGCGTTGTGGGAAGTAAGAATTAACCAGTGAAAGCTTGACAATTGTGCGATCGCACTGTCTAATGGTTCCCAAGTGGACGGCGGCCCAATTACCAAGGCAGGCATTTCGATAACGCGAGCTCCTTGTTGCTGGAGTCGATCGCTAAATTCAGCAGACTGAGAAACCGATCGCGTGACTAAAATAGTTTTTCCTGCTAGCGGCAATTGGCTGTTATTAGAGGTAACTGGTGTATCGATCGTATTTGTGCTTTCTGGCTGGATTAAATATTCGCGCAATCTGACTACTTCCCCAATTACCATCACGCAAGGCGATAGAGATTGACCTGCTGTTTGCTGTACAATGTTGCAGAGAGTGCCCAGCCAAATTTGCTGTTCGGGGCGGCCGCAATCTCGGATAATAGCGATCGGAGTTTCGGGCGATCGTCCGTGCTTTTGCAATTGCCAGACGATCTCGCCCAGATTTCGCCCTCCCATCAATATTACCAAAGTTTCTATCTGCACTAAAGCTTCCCATTCAAGAGCATCCGGTTCGTGGGCGCTCATCACTGCAAAACAGCGGCTCATCACCGGATCTGTGAGGGGAATTCCTGCTAGTAAAGGTGCGGATAGGGCGGAAGAAATTCCGGGTATTACTTCAAACTCGCAGCCCGCTGCGATCAATGCTTGAATTTCGGAACTGGAGCGACCAAAAATAAACGGATCGCCGCTTTTTAGCCGCACCACTTGTTTGCCTAACTTGCAATGTTCTACCAGCAAACGGTTAATTTCTTGCTGCTGGGTGGAAGGCTGGCCGCCGCGTTTCCCGACTTCTATTTTCCGACAAGTTGCTGGGATTAATTCGAGTTGCGGGATGTCGATTAGAGCGTCGTAGATTAAGACTTCGGCTTGGGATAGCAGTTTGTGCGATCGCACAGTCATCAAGTTACAATCTCCGGGCCCCGCACCTACTAGATAAACTCTCCCTTTTTGGTTTTTCACAATTCCTCCTCGATAGTATAGTTTTATGAATATTGCGGTGCTTCGGCGCACCCTACCCTACCCTATAATTTAATCAGACTTTTCAAGCAGCCTGTAGGGGCGGGTTCACCCCTTCCCTTTAACGGTGCAAACAGGTTAAATAAACCCGCCCCCACCCAACGAGATGCACCCGTTACTATTTATGCAGATTATCATCATCACGGCCGCCGATGCAAATTACTTTGAATTGGTGCGAGGTACTATTTTATCGGTGCGGGAAAAACCCGAGGGCGAAAATGTGGCGATCGGCTTTTTCGATCTCGGCTGCACTCCCCAACAGTTGCAGTGGCTGGAAACACAAGTTAATATCATTCAAAAGCCCGATTGGGACTTTGACTTTCCTGGCAAAAATGAAGCTCCTCACTATCTCAAAGGACTTTTAGCGCGTCCGTTTCTCCGTCGATATTTTCCCAATTTTGACATCTACCTTTGGATAGATGCCGATGCTTGGGTGCAAGATTGGCAAGCTGTTGAACTATTAGTTAAAGGCGCGGCTAAACGCGGTTTAGCAGTTGTTGCAGAACTCGACCGGGGTTATTATTTAGCTTACGGCAAACTGCCTTGGTACTGGCAATTTGTTTACCGCGATTATCAGGCAGCTTTTGGCGAAGAAGTAGCCAAACAGTTGCACAGCTATCCAACCATAAATGCAGGTATTTTCGCGCTGCAAAAAGACGCCCCCCATTGGGAAATTTGGGCAGAATATCTGGAACAGGGATTGCAGCGGTACGTTTCTTTAATGACCGACCAAATAGCTTTAAATCGGTTAGTTTACGGCACTGAAATGTTTGACAAAACAGAGATGCTGCCGGCTCGGTGCAACTGGAGTTGCAACTTTGGTTTGCCCGTTTGGGACAAGCACCAAGCCTGTTTTGTGGAGCCGTATTTGCCACAGGATGCGATCGGCATTCTGCACATCACTGGCCACAAACACGACTTGGTAAAATTAGCAACAACGGACGGAAATCAAATAGAAATTACTCTCCGCTACCAACCGAAAAAAAAGCAAAACTCTCCTAGTTTACCACCAGAAAAAAAGACATTACCGCCCTTATCGGAAATCACAAACAATACTTTGCTGCCCGCCGGAGATTACGTCTCGCCCGGATTGAAAGTTATTCTCCCAGATGCGTACTTTCCCAACATGATTGTTGGGGATACTCAGACTTGTTCGTGGCCTTATTTGCGCCGGGAAATCAAGCACAATTGGTATGTCGATCGCCGTGCTAACTCAGTCGGATTTCTCAGTCGCGACGAAGCACACATTCTTTACAATACTGCTCTGCAATTTAAAGGTAAGAAAGCCTTAGAAATAGGCTGCTGGCTAGGGTGGTCTGCCTGTCACTTAGCTCTGGCAGGAGTTGAGTTAGATGTCGTCGATCCGCTGTTAGAAAGAGAAGATATCAGACAAAGCGTAATCGATTCAATTCAAGGTGCTCTAAATGCGTCTGGCGTTCAAACTTCCGTGACGCTAGTACCCGGTTATAGCCCTCAGAGAGTAGAGGAATTAGCAAATCAATTTAACCGCAAATGGTCGTTAATTTTTATTGACGGGGAACACGAAGATAAAGGCCCATTAAATGATGCCATTGCCTGTGAAAAATTGGCTGAAGAAGATGCGATAATTTTATTTCACGATTTAGCGGCTCCAGATGTTGCTAAAGGTTTAGATTACTTGAAGCAAAGGGGATGGCAAACAGTAGTATATCAAACAATGCAAATTATGGGGGCTGCTTGGCGGGGCAATGTCGAGCCACTAAAACATCGACCAGACCCCAATATTTCCTGGCAGTTGCCAGCACATTTGCAGGATTATTCAGTCAGCGGTATTTCAGTTAGCAAAGAGTTGCCAAAACAGAAATTGCCAACGCTACAACAGCGAAATGGGCAGACAATTCTTCAAAGCAGCAAACCGTCACTGCAAATTTCTCCTACAAACTTTAAAAATATTTTGTCTACTGTTCGCCCCTATACCCTGCTTAGCGAATCGAGACTGTTTTCTCTTTATTGTTTGGCAAAGCAAATATGTGTGGAAGATTTGCCGGGAAATTTTGTAGAATGCGGAACTTGCAAAGGCGGATCGGCAGCATTGATAGCATTTGTGATTAAACATTACAGCCGCCGTCCGAGAGTGCTGTATGCTTTTGATACGTTTGAAGGAATGCCGGCACCTACCGAGATCGATCGACATCAGGGAATACCTGCAAATCTTACCGATTTTGGCGAAGGAACTCTCAAAGCTTCAATTAGTGAAAATTTGGATAAAATCTGTCAATTACTGCAAGTTAGAGATATTGTTGTACCAGTTAAGGGATTATTTGCCCAGACTTTACCCAAATACAAGTCAGCAATAGGAAGTATTGCGTTTCTGCACGCTGATGGAGATTGGTACGAGTCAACAATGGATATATTTAATACGCTTTATGACAGCGTTATTTCTAACGGTTTAATTCAGGTTGATGATTACGGTCACTGGGAGGGCTGCAAGCAAGCAGTACACGATTTTGAGAGGATGAAAGGTGAGTCATTTTCTCTCCATACGATTGATGAAACAGGAGTGTGGTTTCAAAAGTTGAAATAATATTAAGTGTGGCACATTACCTGTAATAATAGCCTCTTTTGGCTTTTGACCCCCTTTATTCTTTAGTCTCTTAGAAAGAAACTTCGTTTGTGTAGTAGCGCTTTCAACCGCCGACTCTTATCAACAGGTTTTATCTCAGATTTAGTATAACATCAAGAAAGCGCTTAACCTGTTTTTTCCAAGTCCAATCGAGCATAAAATTGGCCGCAGCTAAACCGCGACGTTTTGATTCTTCGCGATTAGTATAAACTTGCTCCAAAGCCTCAACAACTTCTGCAACCTCAGACTCTCCCCAACCTTCTACACCTGGAAAATGAGCCGTAGGTTTTACTTGTCCTTGACTCGATAAAGGATAGCAAATGTTGCTGTAAATCAAGTCTAAATGACCAGTATTTGCTGATAAAATAGTCGGAATTCCGCAGGCCATACTTTCCATCGCCACTAAATTAGTGCCGCCTTCGCAGCGGTTGGTGAAAACAGCGCAGTCGGCTTCTCGCAAAATTTGTCCGGTGAGGTGATTGGGAATTAAGCCGATGTCGATAAAAGAGTCAACCGGCAAACCGTTAGCAGCTAACCATTGGGAAATTCCTAAACTTCCGTCGCGGTTGATATTGGGAAGTCCCGCAACGTTTCCGGTTTGTTCGATTCCTAACATATACTGAGGCCAGAAGTTGTGCCATGTTGTTAGTAACAAAGCCTCTGGATGTTTGGCGCGAAATCGTTTGAAAGCGGCAATTACAATATCTTGACCTTTGCGATATTCCAGTTTGCCGCCAGAGAAGATGACGAAGCGATCGCCAAATAGATTAGATTTGGGTGCAGGATGGAAAATTGTTGGGTCAATTCCTTGATGTACCATCGCCACATTAGTCAAGCCGCGGCTTCTCAAAACATCGGCATTCCAGTTGGAACCGGCGACAATCGCGCTATATTTTTTCGCTGTTTCTACTGCTTCTGTTGTGATTCGTGTGTCTTCAAAAAAGATGACTCCTACTTGAGAAGCGCTGGTAATTTGATTCTCAACTCCAAACGATGCTAAATTATTGCCGAGACCGTAAAGTACGGGAAAATTACAACTGATTTGTTTGTCGGAATTTGCTGCTACTAATTCCTGAAAACTTTTTTGCTTTTCAATTACAGGTAATAACAGCGATTTATGCAGCGGATTGAACGATTCTGAGGTGATTGACGGCGGTGCTAAAAGTGCAACTTCCCAGGCGGGATTTTGCAGCAGTTGTAGTGTTAAATTCAGGCCGTAAATTCCCCAGCCGCTGGTGATGCCGATCGGCCAACTAATGCCGATTCCTGTAATTTGCGGGGGTATTTGTGGGGGGGAGTTTCGAGGCGGATCGTAAGATGCTGCGTTAGCAGGCTGAGCCTGGGAACGAGTAGAGGTTAAGTGTTCTAAGGCTGCTTTTATACGATCGCAAACTCCATCCCAATCACCCGCTTTTTGCTGGCGAAACAGACGCACAGTGGGATACCAAGGGCTATCTTCGCGTTCCAGCATCCACCGCCAATCGGGAACAAAAGACAGCAAAATCCAGACGGGTTTGCCCAAAGCACCGGCTAAATGCGCCACAGCAGTGTCAACGCAAATTACTAAATCCAGTTGGGAAATAATTGCTGCGGTGTCGGCAAAATCGACGCAATATTCGCTTAAATCTTCAATTTGCTGTTGATTTAATAAAGCGATCTCGCCTACTGACATATCTTTCTGAAGGCTGTAAAAACTCGCTCCCGGAACATCTAAAAATTTCACAAAATCGCTCAATTTACACGATCGCTGATGATTGTTGCGGTTCAGCGGGCCGCCCGCCCACACAATACCTACTTTTAGTTGATTGTTCGGTTTTAGAGAAAATTTAAAATCCTGTGGCGGGGCTAAATAAGGAATATTCGCAGGTAGATTTTCCAAAGTTGTTCCCAGAATTCGCGGCAAACTTAGCAGCGGGGCTTGCACTTGAAAATCTACCATATCGCTCGGCCGCACTCCTACTAGATCGACTCCTGCAATTCCTTCAAATAGACGCTTCAGCAAGATATGACAAGCAACAATAACTTTCCCACCTTTTTGCTTAACTAAAGGCGCGTAGCGGATGAACTGTATCGTATCGCCAAAACCTTGTTCAGGGTGCAATAAAATTGTTTTTCCCTGCAAATCAGAGCCGTCCCAAAGTGGTTGGGCAAAATTTCTGGGGTCCATTTCTTGAGTTTGCCAGCGCGATTCGTACTCCGCAAAACCCGGCTTCAAATCTCCCGTTAAGAGCAAAGCGAAGGCTAGTTTCAAGCGCCAATTGGGCGAGTTTGGACGTAGTTGAATTGCTTTATTGTAGAAGTCGATCGCCTCTGCGACTTGTCCCTGTTCTTCGAGGGCGGAACCCAGGTATAAGTTAGTTTCAGCCTGGTTGGGATTGATTTTTAGCGATTTTTGGTAATGAGCAATAGCCGAGGCTATTTGCCCGTTTTCCTGTTTGAGATAACCTAAATAACTGTGGGCTTCTGCGTGGCGGGGTGAGGCGGCAATTACTTGTTCGTAGCGAGCGGCTGCGTCTGCTTTTTTCCCTTGTTTTTGTAAGGCATTTGCTAGGTGAAATTGTACCTGTGCGGGCGATAAGGAAAATCGAGGCTCAGCCTCGGGGTCTACCTTACCAGGCTCTTCCTGGGAACGAATAGAGATTAGGTGTTTTAAGGCTATTTTTACCCGATCGAATACTTCCTCCCAATCGCCCGCTGTTTGCTGCCGAAACAGCCGCGCCGTCGGATACCAAGGGCTGTCTTCGCGTTGCAACATCCACCGCCAATCCGGCATAAAACACAGCAAAATCCATATGGGTTTACCCAAAGCACCGGCTAAGTGCGCGACAGCACTATCCACGCAAATTACTAAATCCAGTTGCGATATAACGGCCGCAGTATCGGCCAAATCGTTCAAATTGTCGCTCAAATCTATCACGGGAATTTGAGTTAACAAAGTACGCTCGCCCGCCGATAATTGTTTTTGAAGACTGTAAAAACTTACACCGGGAATATCTAACAATTGCAGAAAATAGCTTAAATCGCTCGATCGCTGAAAATCCTTCAAATGTTCCGAACTTCCCGCCCACACAATCCCAACTTTGAAATTGCGCTCAGAATTTAGCGAAAATTGCCAATTCGGCGGCGGCGCTAAATAAGGAACATTTGCCGGTATATTTTCTAAATTTGTTCCCAGAATATGGGGCAAACTCATCAGCGGTGCTTGCACTTGGAAATCCGGCAATTCATTTACCCGAACCGCCACTTGTTCGATGCCAGGAATCTGCTTAAATAAACGCTTCAGTTCTTGATAGCAAGAAAGGATTACTTTGCCGCCTTTTTGCTGTACAATTGCCACGTATCGCACACATTGAATCGCATCGCCCAAACCTTGTTCGCAGCGGAGCAAAATAGTTTGCCCGTTCAAATCTGAACCGTCCCAAACCGGTTGGTCAAAATTCAACCGTTGCAATTTTTTCGCCTGTTCTGTTTGCCAGCGCCACTCGTATTCTGCTAAGCCGCGCGGCAAGTCCCCACTCAACAGCAATACCAAGCTTAAATTGAAGTGAGTTTTAACACTATTTGCATCAATTTCGAGAGCTTTAGTGTAACACAAAATTGCTCGATTTACGTCTCCTAATTGTTCGACAGCACTGCCTAAACTCGTGAGAGCTTCTAGATAATTTTGGTTCAAAGAGATCGCTCGTTCCAAGCTGGAAATTGCCTGTTCTATTTTGCCGGCACCCAAGCATAACGTTCCCAGGTGATAGTGTCCTTTAGGATTGTTCGGTTCTGCTTCAATTGCACGCTCGTAAAGGCGTTCTGCATCGGCTAGCTGACATTTTGCTTGCATCGCCACACCCAAATTTACCAGCGCTGGCACGTAATTGGAATTGACAGAAAGTGCTTGATGAAAACACGCGATCGCAGTCGGCAACTGGCCCTGCTGCTGGAGTAGGGCGCCGAGATTGTTGAGAGCTTTGAGGTAAACCGGATTCAGGGTAATCGCCTTTTGAAAGCAAGATGCAGCAGCGGCTATATTGCCTTGAGATTGCAGCAAAATACCCAAGTTATTGTGCGATTGAGCGCAGTTCGGATCGATTTCGAGCGCGCGCTGATAATAGGCGGCAGCTTCGGCCAAATCGCCTGTTTGGTGCAGCGTCACTGCCAAATTAGTTGCGGCTTCTATCAAATCTGGCTGCAAAACTAAAGCATTCTTAAAATAAGCGATCGCCTCGGAAAATCTACCTTGCGCTTTCAGAATATTTCCCCTATTGAACAGTTTTTGAGCTAATTCAAGAGGGGGCTGAGCTTCTATTAGTGGTTGAGCTTCCTGATGCTGGCAAATTCTTTCTCTGAGCGCGAAAGTCGCTTGTTCTAAAACTCCTTCCCAATCTCCCGCTGTTGACTGGCGAAACAGCCGCGCCGTGGGATACCAAAGACTATCTTCGCGTTGCAACATCCACCGCCAATCCGGCACAAAACACAGCAAAATCCAGACTGGTTTGCCCAAAGCACCGGCCAAGTGCGCCACAGAAGTATCTACAGAAATCACTAAATCCAAAGCCGAGATTGCCGCTGCAGTATCGGCAAAGTCGTGCAAATAAGAGCTTAAATCGGTGACGGGCATTTCCTCTAACAAAGCGCGATCGTCTGCTGTCATTTCCTTTTGCAAACTGTAAAAATCTGCTCCGGGAATATCTAACAGTTTAGCGAACAAATTGAGCGGGAGCGATCGCACATTATTCGTGGAATTTTTAGGATTTCCTGACCACACAATTCCCACTTTCAAATTAGGAGTGTTGTGAATAGAACATTCCCAACCGGGCGGCGGAGCTAAATAAGGAACCTTGGCTGGTACAGTTTCTAAAGTTGTTCCCAGAAGGTGTGGCAAACTCATTAGCTGCGCGCGAACTTGAAAATCCGGCGCATCCTCTGGATTAACTATTAGCCCATCGATTGCCGAAACTTGTGCAAACAAGTGCTGCAACTGCGGCAAACACCAAACAATTACCCGGCCGCCTTTTTGCTTGACTAAATCTGCGTATCTGATAAACTGAATTGCATCGCCTAAACCCTGTTCCGGGCAAAGCAAAATAGTTTTTCCCTGCAAATCTTTGCCATCCCAAACTGGCTGCTGAAAGTTGTGGCGCGGAAACTGTTTTTGTTGCACCAGCAGTCGCCATTCGTACTCGCAAAAACCGCGCTGAAAGTCTCCCGCCAGCAGCAAAGCTAAACCTAAATTTAGGTGAGATTCAGGATGGCCGACATTGAATTTAACTGCTTGGCTGTAGCAGGTGATAGCATCTGCCAATTGCCCGCGATCGTGCAAAGCACTTGCCAAACTGTTGAGGGGATTGAGATAACCGGGTTTGAGTTCGATCGCCCGACGGTAACAGTCGATCGCCTCTGCCATTTTTCCCGCTTCCTCAAAAGCTTTGCCGAGATTGTTGAAAGCTTCAGGAAAGTCGGGTTTCAGGCTCAAAGCTTGCTGATAGCAGGCGATCGCATCTTCAATTTTGCCCTGTTTCTGCAGGACAATTCCCAGATTGCAGCGAGCCGCAGCACTGGCTGGGAATTTCTGAATCGCTTGCTGGCAAACAGCTAGAGCCTCCTCTAACTTATCTTGGTCAGACAGCCAACTCCCGAAAGCGAGATCGGTTTGGGGCAAATCTGGTTGCAGCGCCAGAGCTCGATCGTAGTATGCGATCGCCGAAGCAACTCGGCCCTGTCGCAGCGAGGCGTATGCTAAGTTGTACAAGGCATCGAAATAATTTGGATCGATCGCGATCGCCCGTTCGTAATTCGCGATCGCCCGTTCGTAATTCGCCTCCGCTTCCCCTTCCTCCCCTTGTTCCTCCAAAGCAATTGCCAAATTCAAATAAGCCGCAGCGCAATTAGGATTGACTTGAATCGCTTGCTCGTACAAGCTTACAGCCTCTGCCACATCCCCTTGCTCTTCTCGCAACAGCCCCAAATTAATCAGCGCTTCCGCGCAATTCGGGTTCAAAGAAAGCGCCCGCTCGTATTCTGCGATCGCCTCTTCATTCTCCCCGGCTTCCGCGAGCGCGCTGCCCAAATTGCTCGCAGTTTCCGCCAAATTCCGGTCGATTTCTAGCGCTTGTCTGTAGTGCGCGATCGCCTCTGGGAGCCGGCCGATTTGCTGTTTGACAACGCCTAAATTGCTGTAGGCCGCTGCGTAATTAGGATCGATCGCGATCGCTCGCTCATAACATTCGATCGCAGCGCCAAACTCGGTTTGCTGCTGCTTCTGGCGGCCCAACCGAAACTGTGCATCCGCCGAATCCGACGGCACAAATTCAGCAGCAACGGCGCCTAGAGCTGGCGCCACCCGAGCGAAAACGCCCTCCCAGTCGCCCCGCCGATCCTGGCGAAACAGCCTTGCAGTTGGATACCAAGGACTGTCTTCGCGCTCCAACTGCCACCGCCAATCCGGCGAAAATGCCAGCAAAATCCACACCGGTTTGCCCAAAGCGCCCGCCAAATGGGCGACAGCGGTATCGACGCTAATCACTAAATCCAGTTTGGCGATCGCAGCAGCAGTATCGGCAAAATCGCCAAAATGCGGGCTCAAATCTACGATCGACCTTTGATTCAACAGCGCGCGCTCGGCCTCGGAAAGCTCTTTCTGCAAGCTGTAAAAACTTACCCCCGAAACGTCCAAAAGCGGCATAAACTGACTTAAACTGCAAGAACGCTGGCTGTTTTTGCGGTGTTTTGGATTCCCGGCCCAGACAATCCCAACTTTCAAATTGCGATCGGGCAATAGCGTAAATTCAGCACCTGCAGGCGGAGATAAATAAGGAGTATTTGCCGGTATTGTTTCCAGCTTTGTACCGAGAGCATAGGGCAAACTCAACATCGGCACTTGCACGTCAAATTCCGGCAGCGGCTCACCTTTAACTATTAGCAAATCAATGCCCTCAACCGTTGCAAACAAACGGCGCACCTGCGCGTAACAGGCCACAATTACCCTACCGCCTTTATTTTTGACGATCTCCGCGTAGCGAATAAACTGAAGCGAATCGCCTAAACCTTGTTCAGCGTGCAGCAAAATAGTCTTTCCCTGCAAATCAGAACCATCCCACAGCGGCCGGTATTCTCTCGCCGAAAATGTATTTTCCGCCCCCCCTATAACAACAGAGGAATGCCCAGTGTTAAATTCTTTAATTTCCCAGCGCCACTCATATTCGGCGAGACCATTTTCCAAATCTCCCACCAACAGCAAAGCCAAGGACAAATTCACGTGAGCGCTAGCATGATTTGGACTTAAATGAATCGCTCGTCTGTAGGAGGCGATCGCATCTTCTACCGCGCCTTTTTCCAGAAACGTCCTGCCTAAATTGTTAATAGCTTCCACAAAATCCGGCCGCAATTCCAGAGCTTTGTGATAATACTCCAGCGCCTCTTCTAAATTGCCCTGTTCTTGCAATACTGTGGCTAGATTGTTGTAAGCTTCCCAGCTATGCGGCTGAATTTCCAGCGCTCGCCGGTACAGCTCGATCGCCCTTACAAGTTCACCTTTTTCTTGCAGCGCCACGGCTAAATTAATCAGTGCGGGCACGAAACTCGGTTCAGCGACAAGAGCTTGTTCGTAATGTGCGATCGCCTCTTCCACTTGACCTTGTTCCTCAAAAATCTTTCCCAAGTTGTAAGCTGTTTGAGGAATATGGGGATTGAGCGCTAAAGCTTCTCGGTAATGCGGGATAGCTGCGTCCAATTCGCCCTTTTCTTGCTTGAGAAAACCCAAATTAATTCGCGCTTGGACGCAACTTCGGTCAACAGATATTATCTCTTCGTAAAGGGCGATCGCCTCTTCCTTATCGCCTGTTTCCATTAACTGTTCTGCTTGCCGCAATAAATCCTCTAAAAAAACCTGATTTTCGCCACCCGTTTCAATCGCAACAGATGTCTCAATCCCCTGCGATTGGTTAGCTGCGTAGTTTTCCCCTAGCCCTTCGTTCCCAATCACAAATATTTCTTTACTCTCTTCAACCACGCTTGCACCTGTCATTGTGAGTGCCACACAATCGAGGTCAGGCTGATTATTACCAGTCATTGCGAGCGAAACGAAGTCAAGCAGCTCTTGAGCCGAATCCTCGGAATAAATAGGAGTATTTCCCATCGCAAAAGAACTCAAAGCCGCCTGCACATCTTCAAACAATTCTTGCCAACTTTCCGGCTGACTTTGGCGGAAAAGCCTTGCAGTTGGATACCAAGGATTGTCTTCCCGCTGCAGCAGCCAGCGCCAGTCAGGAGCAAAAGAAAGCAGTACCCAAACCGGTTTTCCTAAAGCACCGGCTAAGTGCGCCACAGCCGTATCGACACTAATCACTAAATCCAGTTGAGATATTGCAGAAGCGGTATCAGCAAAGTCGCTCAAATGCGGACTCAAATCCGGCACTAAGCGGTGGTTTAACAAAGTGCGATCGCTCTGGGACAAGTTTTTTTGTAAACTATAAAAAGCGATGCCCGGAACATCCAAAAATCGAATAAAATCGCTCAAGCTGCAAGAACGCTGATTGTCTTTC
Organism: Microcoleus sp. C2D2; assembly: GCF_036702495.1. Classification (NCBI taxonomy): domain Bacteria; kingdom Bacillati; phylum Cyanobacteriota; class Cyanophyceae; order Oscillatoriales; family Microcoleaceae; genus Microcoleus; species Microcoleus sp. C2D2. The sequence continues at coordinate 87,174 of NZ_JAUBTO010000015.1, forward strand.
CGGCGCTGCGGACTCCCCGCCCAAACAATCCCTACCTTCAATTTTGCCTCAGAAGAAAGCGCAAACTTGCACTCAGCAGGGGGAGCTAAATAAGGAACATTTGCCGGAATTGTTTCCAGAGTTGTCCCCACAATTCGCGGCAAACTCATCAGCGGCGCGTGAACGTCAAATTCTGGCAAACCCTCAAAATTAACTGATAAATATTCAATGCCGGCAACACTCGCAAACAACCGCATCAGTTCTGGATAGCAAGCCACCATAACTTTAGCGCCTCGGCTGCGAATAATCGGCGCGTAGCGAATAAACTGAATAGAATCGCCGAAGCCTTGCTCTACGTGGAGTAAAATAGTTTTTCCCTGCAAATCCGAACCATCCCAAACCGGCTGTTTAAATTGCCTCGGTTGTAGTTGCGGAGTGCGCCACCGCCACTCATATTCAGCAAAACCGCGCTGAAAATCTCCGAACAATAGCAAAGTTAAACCTAATTCTAGGTGTGCGGTGGCGTTGTCTGGCTGCAATTCCAAGGCTCGACTGTGACAATAAAAAGCCTCTTGAAATTCTCCTAAATCGACCAAAGCGTGTCCGAGATTGTTAATAGCATCCACGAACTCTGGCTTTAATTTTAATGCTTGTCTGTAGTGGGGGATGGCTGCTTTTGCATTGCCTTGTTTGTGGTAAAATGCTCCTAAATTGTTGTGAGCTTCGGGATTGTTTGGCTCTAGTTTTACAGCTTGCTGGTAGCAGTTGAAAGCTTCGGTTAATTTACCTTGCTGCTGCCAAACTGTTCCCAACCCCATCAGAGAATATGTCAAGTTGGGATTGATTTGTAAAGCGTTCAGGTAACAGGCGATCGCCTCGTTAAATTGTTTTTTTTCTTTAAATAAATGTGCTAAATTGTGCGCTGTTTCGTACAGGTTGGGAGCGATTTGCAGGGCTGTTTGGTAATATAAAATTGCCGAGTCTATTTCGCCGAGTTGCTGTTTTAGCCAGCCCAAATTATTGTAGGCAAGTGCGGAACTTGGCTGCATTTTGATGACTTGTTCGTAACTGGCGATCGCCCTTTGATATTCCCCTGCATCCAGCAAAGCATTAGCCTTATTTAAATGTGCTTCTACAAAATCGGGGTTTTGGGCGATCGCCTGTTCGTAAAAGTCGATCGCTTCGGCAATTTTTCCCTGCTGTCTCGCCGCTATTCCCAACAAACACAGCACGTTTGCCGATTCCGGCTGTACTTCTATGATTTGCCGGTACAAATTCTCAGCTTCTAACAAACGTCCCGCTTGGTGATGTTCCCAAGCTATTTTCAAAGAGTCTTCCGCACCAAATTTGCAGGCAGATTTTCGCGATTTTTTTTGAGAACCCATAGTTGTCTTTATTGTTTAGGAGTTCGCTAACTTGTAATTGTCAACTTGTTCTAATTTGTTAACTCTTCCTTCCTTCTTCCCCCTTCAAGCAGGACCATTCTTCCCCCTTTTTACGCGCTCAGCTTCGCCTCGCAAGCCTTCTTCCCTCGGACTTCTACCCCAACAAACAAGCTGCGGGAAAAATCAGATATTCTAAGAAAAACAACTTCCAGATAAACTGATAAAATGCAGCAATTTCTATTTTATCGTCCAAATTAACTTTCGCGCTCCAAAACCACATCAAACCCAAAGCCGCCAAATGAGAAACTACCAGAAACACTAAATTAACATTAGACAATACGATCGCTCCTGCCAAAGTCGCGCCCAAATAACAAACCGTCAACACCCAGCGAGATAAATTAAAGACGGCCGGCTTGCCCAGCTCAATCGTAAACGTAGTAATATTGTATTGCTTGTCGCCTTCCATGTCCGGGATATCTTTAAAAATGGCGATCGCAAACGTAAACACCACAACAAAAGCCGTCAGCACCCAAACTTCCGCAGGAATCTCAAAAGACACACTCTCCAAACTCCAGCCAGAAAAAGCGCTTTTCGCCCGAACCAAACCCAACACCCAATTAAAGTGCAAAAATAACCCTAAATTTACGATCGCGCCCCGCACAGTAAAAATGCACAGCGCCGCCCAAAAAGGAAACCGCTTCAGCCGAATTGGCGGCAGAGAATAAGCAGTCCCAATCGCCAAACTAACGCCAACAGTAGCCAGCAAAAACGGGCCTTGTAAAACAGCAGTCAAAATTGCTATAATTCCCGTTGCAATTACAATTGATTTCCCGGTTTTCCGAGAAAACACTCCCGAGGCGAGCGGCAAATAGGGCTTATTAATTTTATCAATCTCAACATCTTCTAACTGGTTCAATCCCACAATATAAATATTGCCGCAAATGCAAGCCAACCAAGCAAAAGCTAGGGACTCAAATACAGGATTCACAAACAGCCGCGCGCTTTGAGCGATCGCGTACAAAGCCAATACACTCAAGCTAGTGCCCACAATTGTGTGCGGTCGAGAAAACTCCCAAAATGCCCTCACCCAGCTTTGCGGAGCCGAGCCATTTTTATCAATCCAAGACTTGCCAATCGCATCATTACTCATAAATATAAAATGCCCCCTAATAATTTTTGACTCGTTAATTTTTACTCATTTGACTCGTTTCCTGGCTTTGCCCCTTGATGACAATTCTAAGACTGAAGCCCATAATAATTTTCGCTTTTAGTCTAGTCTCGATCCCCCTAAATCCCCCTTAATAAGAGGGACTTTGAGAAAAATCTTGTCCCCCCCTTATTAAGGGGAGTAGGGGGGATCGAGACCTCGATACGAACAAGAGAGACGGTTGGTTTAACGTTAAATTATCACCAATGGACTTTGCCCGATCGCCAGTTAAATAATTAATCCGTGTATCGGTCTCAAAATCCGTGTCGTGTTTTTAGCCGATCGCGAAGTCGAAGGGCCTTCCTTCAACATTATTTTACAGCACAAATCAGCCCGAAACGAATCAATCCGCTCTGATATCCACGGCTCATCAATCCGAGAGCAAGTGCAGCTTGAATAGTCGTCCAACCGCTCGTGAGCAAACCCCAAATCGCGCTCGGAGTCAAAGCAGAATCGATCACCACATCCCAAAAAGGAGCAACAGCTTTTGACCAATCAGCGGTGCGAATACTTGTCAAAGGCAAACTGCGGGCAATTTCCTCGTATTCCGGCAAAGAAATCACATAAGGCAAAGCATAAACCCGGTAAATTTCTGCCAATTCCTTTCTCTCTTCATCAGTTAATTCTCCCGCCGTTTCTCCCACCGGGCGGTGACACCAAGTTGCCAAAATCAAAGTTCCTCCCGGCTTGAGCACGCGGCAGCATTCCTGCAAAAACTTAATTTTGTCGGGCATATGTTCGCCGCTTTCGAGGGACCAAACCAAGTCGAATGACTCGTCAGGAAAAGGCATATTCAAAGCATCGGCTACCAAAAAATTCACATTGCTTTGAGCATCGGCAATTTTAGCGCGTTCGGTCGCTCTGTTGGCCTGTACCGGACTCAGAGTAATTCCGGTAGCTGTAACGCTAGCGCCCGTTTTATTTGGTGCGGGCGATCGGCTAAAATCACGATCGACCCCCGCCTCCGACTTTAAAATATTGTCAGCGATCGAACTAAACTTTTGAGTCAAATACAGCGTGCTGCCGCCGATCCCACAACCGACATCGAGAATGCGGTAAGATTCACAGAGTCCCTTCTCTGACGGTACTCCAGCCCAGCCCAGCAGTTCTTCTATCAAATCTATCTGAGCCTGTCGGCGCTCTTTTTTCAAATTCCCATCCGGGCCGTAGTAACCGTGGTGCATATGTTCGCCCCACACCTGCTCCCACAAACCGCTAGAAGCGTCGTAGAGTTGCTGAATTTGCTGGTAAAGTGTTGATGTCATCGCCGGATCGCAAGTTATTAAAGGAATTCTACCGTTATTTTCCCGATGTTGTCATCAAATTGTGCGATTTGAGTTCGATCGGTCCCAGGCATTCGCCAGACACAGATGTCCTGATTTCAAGGCCGAGGATCGATTTGTGGGTTCCCTCTAAAATCTAAAATCTCCAATCTAAAATCTAAAATCGAATGACTGTCTCGCGAACCATTGCTTTGGGCTTTCTCGCCGTCATCACCGCAGGTGCTCTATTACTGATGATGCCCTTTTCCACAATAGATGGAACTTGGAGCGATCCAATAACAGCACTGTTTATGTCTACTTCCGCTGTCTGCGTCACCGGCTTAGCGGTTGTGGATGTCGGAAAATATTACTCTTTTTGGGGGCAACTGTTCCTAGTTTTACTGGTGCAAATAGGAGGCTTGGGCTACATGACAGCCACGACTTTCTTGCTGCTGTTATTGGGCCGCCGCTTTGGCTTGAAAGACAAAGTTGCCCTGCAACAATCTCTCGACAAACCCGGGCTAGCCGGTGTTTTGCAACTCGTGCAGTCAATTCTAGCAACAACCCTTTTGTTTGAATTAACAGGAGTGTTTTTGCTGATGTCGGTTTTCGTCCCCAAATACGGATTTAAAGACGGTGTGTGGTCTGCTATATTTCACAGCGTTAATTCCTTTAACAACGCTGGTTTTAGCCTGTATACCGATAATTTGATCGGCTACGTCACTTCGCCTATCATTAACTTCACAGTCGGCGGTTTAATCATATTTGGGGGAATCGGCTATCAAGTAATTATGGAAATGTACCTCTGGCTGCGCGATCGCTTCAACAAAAGCCCTATCTGCACAGTTTTTTCCCTGAACTTCAAAGTAGTTACCACTACAACGGCTGTCCTTTTAATTTTTGGAACGCTAGCCTTTTTGGTGCTGGAATACAACAACCCAGCAACTTTCGGTCCTCTAAATTTTCCTCAAAAGGTGATGGCAGCTTGGTTTCAATCTGTTACTCCCCGCACGGCGGGATTCAATACAATTGAGATCGGCCAAATGAGCGAAGCCGGGCTATTTCTGACCATCGCGCTGATGTTTATCGGCGCCAGTCCTGGCAGCACCGGCGGCGGAATCAAAACCACAACTTTTAGGATCTTGTTTTGCTGTAGCACAGCAGTTCTCGAAGGCCAGGAAGAGGTGGAGTGCTATCGGCGTCAAATCCCGCCAGCACTGATTCTGAAAACCATTAGCGTAGTCTTCGGTTCCCTGTTGGTCGCGTTCACATCTGCAATTTTAATCGAGCTGACCAATCCCCAAGTAGAATTTATCGAAGCGCTGTTTGAAGCAGTTTCAGCTTTTGGCACGGTCGGCCTTTCCACAGGGATTACAGCCAAGATTTCAGCGATCGGTAAGTTGATTGTGATTGCTACAATGTACATAGGTCGGGTTGGCGTGCTGCTGCTGATGAGTGCTGCATTCGGCGACCCAAAACCCAGGTCTTTTAAGTATGCTGAGGAAAGTTTGTTAGTTGGATAAAAAATCCTGCTTACTTGCTGATAATCTAAACAATGGGTGACAACCCAAATCAACTTTTACTACTTACCCAAAAATCAAAAGGAGGCGGCGCTGTCTCTGCTAAAATTTAAACAGCAAGACGCTCGGCGCTGGATATTCAGTGAACCTGTCATCTTTAAATTTTTTTCGCAGTTTGCGCTCCGACAACAAGCAGTTTGCAGTTATTGGTTTGGGACGCTTCGGCAAAGCAGTGTGCTCCACTCTGCACGGCTTGGGTTACGAAGTCCTAGGAGTTGACTTCGATGAAAAAAAAGTAACTCAAGCTTTGACCGATCGTATTTCTTCTCACGTTTTGCAGTTAGATTCTACTGAGCCTAGCGCTCTGGCGGAAGCGGGTATATTTGAATTTGAAACAGTGATTGTGGCGATCGGCAATTACCTAGCAGAAAGCATTACCACCACCCTAAACCTTAAGGAAGGCGGCGTAACTTACGTAATAGCCAAAGCTTCTTCGGAAACTCACTTAAAACTGTTGAAAAAAGTTGGCGCCGATCATGTAGTTTTTCCCGAACGAGAAATGGGCTGCTCTTTGGCCCGCATTCTTACAAGACCAAGCATTTTAGAACGCTTTGACCTCGACCCCGATCACAGTATCGTTGAGTTGGTCGTTCCTGAAAAGTTTGACGGCAAAACCATCTCGGATTTGGAGCTCCGGCACAAGTACGGTTTGAATTTGCTAGCAATCAGTCGCGCCGACAAGTTCGAGATCAATCCGCAGCCAAACGAACGTTTGAGAAGGGGGGAGCTAATGGTAGTAATTGGTTCTAATAAAGATATCAATCGCTTGCCAATTTAACAGCTCGCCATTTTACGCACATCTAAGAGCAAGGTGCGCTCGCGCACCCTGCAAACTTGGAAAATTTCTCAAATGATACTCTCTAAAAAAAATAAGATGGGCACCCCGATCGCGGTCCCGCAAGTTTCTTAAGCGCCAGCTAGGAAAATTCAGCCGACGTTCAAGATTTTTTGCAGGTAAGCTTTGCCGAAAACTAGCACCGCCAAGACGAGAGCGAGTTCAACAGGCCAAGGACACACCGCCACCAACCAAATTAACGAAAACACTCCAATAATTGCAGCTATGGGAGCCGGAATCCCGTCTAGCGTTCTGTTGTCAGTCCCGGCAGTCACCCACCAAGCAATCAAGCAGACCGTCAACGGAATCAAGCAACTTGCGATCATGATTTTTACCCCGTCAATTTTTTTTACATATGACATCTGAGCATATGGTAACAATACATCAAAAATTCGGAAATGCACCATTAATTGCGATATAATTTAAGGTTAGGTAATTCATACGCTGGGGTGATAGATTTTGTAATTTTTAGCTTCGCATCTCTCCGAAGGCAGATGTAGGTTGGCATCAGGCAGGATTTTGGGATTTTTCTTTCGGCCGAAGTGCTTTTGCTTTCTACCTTGAGATTGATTGCAATGCACCGAGCTCTGCAAGTTATACTGAGGATTGCAGTCAATTACTGTAGAGCGTGCATCAATGCTGGGCAAATTTTTTCGCAAGCCAGAATTAGAAAACAGCGATCGCGTCCCCCCGGGTCAATACCTCGCCAACGGCTTTCCCGTGCTGACCTACGGCGATACACCCTCCGTCAGCATTGAGAGTTGGGAATTTAAAGTCTGGGGATTGGCAAAACCAAAAACCTTCACTTGGTCGGACTTCCAGGCCATGCCCCAAAGTAACTTTACTGCGGATTTTCACTGCGTCACCCGCTGGTCAAAACTCGACGTGCAGTGGACGGGAGTCAAAGTCACAGATTTTATGAAATACATAGAAGTCGATCCGAAAGCAGTGCACGTCCTGGAACACTGCTACGGCGGCTACACCACTAACATTGCGATCGCCGACTTACAGAGAGAAGAAAACTTTTTCGCCCACACCCTCTTCGGCGAACCCCTATCCCCAGACCACGGCGGCCCCATGCGGCTGGTAGTTCCCCACTTGTACGCTTGGAAAAGCGCTAAATGGATTAACGGGCTGGAGTTTACCGAAACCGAAGAACTCGGTTTTTGGGAACGCAACGGCTACCACCGGCGGGGCGAACCTTGGGCCGAGGAACGCTACAGCGGTCTGTTTTGATGCGGTCGATCGGGACCGAGGACTTGCCCAAAGCTTCTATATACGGTATTTGTTGAGGCGTGAGTAACTGAAAGATATTTCTTAGACATCCCTTAACATTCCTCCCCAAATGGGTAACTATTAAGCTCTAGTCTCTATCATCAACCGATAGGGAGAATATTTCTGAAGTGACCATAAGTATTGGAGATGCCGCCTCATAATTAGGCAGATCCACCAAAACTTTAAGACGTTGGACGGATACTGGAAAGATCGAGTTTGAATGGTCGCCCACAGGGCAACGACGTTTCTTTCTGGCAGATATCTTGCGGATCGCTCAACCGAGATTTCAATCAGTTAGACGATCGCATAACTATTAATTATGCCCGTGTTAAGCTGTCACGCATTTAAATTGCATATTCAGGGCGGGCGAGACACCCCACAAGACACCGAATTGTTTGTTGACATT